>DUKA01000032.1 GCA_013329615.1 Candidatus Bathyarchaeota archaeon | reverse complement strand
GGGCTGGATATGAGCATCTTGACGTCTGTCTCCGTGTTCGTGATGATGGTGAAGGGGGTGACCTCGCTGCCGGTCCCCGCCGTCGTTGGGATCGCGATCAGCGGGGCCGACGGCTTCGCCAGCTTGCCCGCGCCCATGAAGTCGCTTATCGCCCCCGGGTTGCGCGCCATGGCGGCGATCGCCTTCCCCGTGTCTATTGGGCTGCCGCCGCCGACGGCGACTACGACTTCCGCACCCGCCTCCCTGAAGGCGCGTAGCCCGTCGTCAATGTACTCGACGACCGGCTCCATGACCACCTTGTCGTAGACCGAATAGCTAACATCCGCCGCTTCCAGTGACGCCTTGACGTCGGCGAGAAGCCCGATCTTCTCAAGGTTAGAGTCGGTTACGATGAGCGCCTTCCCGCCGTGCTGCCTCGCGTATGCGCCCGCCTCCTTCGCCGCCCCAGGCCCGCTGCTTATAACGGCGGGTGCCCTGAACTGCCTCGTCTGACTCATGGATGCTCAAGGTAGACTCTGCAGGTGAGGATATAACTNNCCGCCACTACATGCACGTGGGCACAGAGCTATACTTCAAGGACAGGGCAGAGTGGCGGTCGTGGCTCACCGAGAACCACGACAAGGAGAAGGAGGCTTGGCTGCTCTACCCCAAGAAGGCGAGCGGCAGGCCACGCATCCTCTACAACGACGCCGTCGAGGAGGCGCTCTGCTTCGGCTGGATCGACAGCACCGTCAAGCGCATCGACGAGTACTCCTACGCACAGCGGTTCTCCCCGCGGAAACCGGGGAGCAGCTACTCCGAGGCCAACAAGCAGAGGCTGAGGGCGCTCGTAAAACAGGGGAGGGTCATACCCTCAGTGCTGGCGACGCTGGAGGGGATACTCGACGAGGAATACGTCGCGCCCCCCGACATCCTGAAGGCCCTGCAGGAAAACGAGCAGGCGTGGGAGAATTACCAACGCTTCTCCCCCGAGTACAGGAGAATCCGCGTCGCCTTCATCGAGGGCGCGAGAAACCGCCCCGCGGAGTTCGAGAAACGCCTCAACTACTTCATCAGGATGACCGAGAAGAACAGGCTGTTCGGCTTCGGCGGGATAGAGAAACACTACTGAGCGCGTCTCGGTTGGCCGAACGATGAGGGTTAACCTTTTTCACCTAGCGGTGTATGGTGGTGGCGATGTGGTTCAACTCGCGGCGCTCACCCGTTTACGGGACCCGGGGCGTCGTCGCCTCGAGCCAGCCCCTCTCAAGCGAGGCGGGGATGCGCATACTCCAGAAGGGCGGAAACGCCGCCGACGCGGCGGTCGCCGTCGCCGCCGCACTCAACGTAACCGAGCCGTGCAGCACAGGAATGGGCGGTGACTGCTTCGCACTCTACTACGACGCCGCGAAGGGACGCGTAAAGGGGATGAACGGCAGCGGCCGCGCCCCTGCGGGGCTCACCCCCGAGAAGCTCCTCGGCGAGGGCTTCACCAAGATGCCCTCAAACGGCATACACACCGTCACGGTCCCCGGCGCAGTCGCGGGCTGGGTGGACACCATCGAGAAGTTCGGAACACTCGCCATGAAGGATGTCCTCACCCCTGCCATCGAGCTTGCCGAGGGAGGATACCCCGTCTCCCCCCTAACGGCGCGCGCGTGGGCGAATGGCATACCCTTCCTAAAAACCGGGCCATACGGGGACGAGATGCTCATAAACGGCAGGGCGCCAGGCGCGGGTGAGATAATGAAGAACCCCACCCTCGCCAAGAGCCTGCGCGAGGTCGTCGAGCACGGCAAGGCGGGCTTCTACGAGGGCCGCGTCGCCGAGGCGATAGTCGAGCTGCTAGCCCTCAAGGGCGGCACCATGACCCTAGAAGATCTCAAGAAGCATAAATCCACATTTGACGAACCCATCACGATCAACTACCGCGGCGTCGACGTCTGGGAGATACCCCCAAACGGGCAGGGCATCACGGCCCTCATCGCCCTCAACGTGCTCGAGGGATTCAGGTTCACAAACCTCCCATACGATTCCCCGCAGAGGCTCCATCTGCTCATCGAAGCCATGAGGACCGCCTTCGCCGACACCCGCTGGTATGTCGCCGACCCATCCGTCACACACGTCCCCATCAAGGAGCTAATCTCGAAGGAGTACGCCGAGGAGAGGAGGCAGCACATCAACCCAGCCAAGGCAGTTCTAGACAGGGTCCACGGCAGCCCGGTGACGGGCAGCGACACCGTCTACCTCTGCACCGTAGATCGCTGGGGCAACGCCTGCAGCTTCATAAACAGCAACTACTCCGGCTTCGGCACGGGTCTCATCCCCAGAGGCTGTGGCTTCACCCTCCAGAACAGGGGCTCCGGCTTCAGCTTGGACAAGCGCCACCCCAACGTCCTCGCCCCGGGTAAGAGGCCATACCACACCATCATCCCCGGTATGATGACGAGGAACGGCGACCTATACGCCCCCTTCGGTGTCATGGGGGGTTTCATGCAGCCACAGGGCCACGTGCAGGTTGTCACAAACATGATCGACTACGGCATGGGGCCGCAGGACGCGCTCGACGCGCCCCGCTTCTGCATACTCGACGGCACCGCCGGAGGCAAGGTCAGCCTCGAGGAGGGTATACCCGTAGACACCATGGCCGCCCTCGCCCGCATGGGCCATGACGTCATCCCCGTCGCCGGACCAAACCGCATAATCTTCGGCAAGGGTCAGATAATCCTCAGGAACTCCAAGACGGGCGCACTCACAGCGGGCAGCGACCCACGTGGCGACGGCCAGGCACTAGGCTGGTAGACTAACTCAGAGGGCTAAACATCGGCCTGACGGCGATGTCGAAACACTCGTAGGTGGTGGAGCCAGTGTCCACGGTGAACGCAGAGCCCTCGAACGTGAGCGTCGAGCCGTCCCACCTGAATCCATAGAGGTCCCGATTGCTGTTCAGGGCGGCGCCAAATATCTTGACGTCCCCCGAGACCTCCCGTGGATTCCTCCTCAGAGTCACCCATATATGCGTCCCCGCGTTAGCCACCGTTGAAGCCACGCTCCAAGTGCCGCCCGCGACGTATCTCTTCCAGCTCAGCGAACCGGATTCTACGCTACAGACCAGTAGGCCAGTGCTCCCCGACGGCTCCCACTCGTAGTCGGCGCACCTCCTCGAAGTGGTCGTCAGCGCCGTAGCGTGCTCCTCGGGGACGCCCCAAGAAGCGCCATCCCACAGGATCGTATTGAGATCATCATCCAGATCGATCGTGGTAGCCATAATTATGTCAGAGGAAGGGTCCCGCTTCAGGGTGATCCAGCGCACGTTGCTCGTAACCGAGATTACGACCGCTGGTAGCTCAGCCTCCCAAGCCGACCCGGACCAGACCCGTGCCTCGACGTTCCCCGCGGCGCACCACGCGAAGAGCGCGGCACCTGATGACGATTCGTAGGCGAGGCCGAGGCACTCACACGTCCTGACCGAGGAGAGGCTAGTCTCCAGCTCCATGAAGTTCCCCCAGCTGGAGCCGTCCCATATCCATGCGTCGGCGTCGCCGCTGCTCTGATTGACAGCGATCAGGGCAACCTCATCCGATCCCGCAGTCGGGTCGGAGCGGAGCGCCATCCACCTGTAATTGATATCTCCTCCGTGTCCCGCGTCGTTGATATAAGTCTCGGTGGACCAGCTCGACCCGTCCCACACCTTGTAGGCGAGGTCCTCGCTCCCGCTCGCCGAGTCGACGGCGTAGACGAGCACGGCGTCACCGCTTGTGCCCTCGTATACGACGTCGAAGGATCGATACGACGCGGCGGCGGAGTTCACGGCCCCTATGTCATCGTAGACCGACCACGTTGTGCCGGTCCAGACGAACGCCGAGATACGAGCATCTGACGATAATGTGACGACGATCTTCTCATAGTACCGCTCCGAGAGGGGGCAACTCACAGCCCTGACCCACATCAGCGTGCCACCCGTGGAAGAGAGTTCCTCGGGATACGTCCATGCCTCCCCCGTCCACGTCCCACCCTTCGGCGACTCCATGAGGAGGGAACCAGAGTTAGACGTATACGCGATGAACGCCTTCGCGTTCGCCGAGACAATCGTCTGAGTGGCCGCCTGTGAGCTCTGCTCGTGGACGTAGCCCGAGGCGACCTGTCCAACGATGAGCAGTATTAGCCCGCCTAGGAGCATGGCCAGCCTCGACCTCGAGGTGACGACCCGCCTGCCGCCCGCATCTCGCAAAGAGATCACCCGCCGGGTCTCCCACGCCGTGGCGTCAGGACTCGAACCAGATCTTCTTTATCCCCATGTATGCGAGCGCGCTCGCGAAGGCCATCGTGGAGACTACGAGCGTCGCCAGCACCACGGGGTCGACCCTCTCAGGGAACACGTTCTGGTTCAACGCTCCAGTTATCATTATTGTGAGGATTGAGATGGTCCAGATGACCGCCGACCCGACCATCGCCGCCCTCTTCCAGCCCTCACTGACACGTATCATACAAACACCTACGTACTCTCCGCCGTCACAATTATGGTGACGGTTGTCGGGGTGTCCGCGTCGACGGAACTGGCCGTGGTCGTGATCTCGAGGTCGAACCTCCAAGTGCCCGAGACATCGAGCGTCACACCAGCCGGGTCGGGGGCCGCCTTGGTCAGCGTGCACGCCGTGTCGCCAACGTTGTGCGCCGAGCCGCCGGGGACGGTTATGTACTTCACAGTTATCGAGTAGGTAGAGTAGTCGTCCTGGGAGTCGAGGTCGCTGTTTAAATGCATGTAGACGTCGACGGTTGTCGTGACGAGTTCTATCGCGTTGCCGAGCGTCGCTACCTCCGCCTTCGTGTAACCCTTCGTCTCACCCTCGTTTATGTTGCCTAGGGCGGAGTTCTGCAGAGTAATCGTGGCTATCTCCTTGACCGTCTGCGTCACAGTCATCTGACTCTGCTGGAAGACGTAGGCCGAGACGGTAACTACGCTGAACCAGAGGACGACGAACAGCAAGCCCATCATCCTCGCCTTTCTCTTCAACCCAGTGTCACCTAACCCCTTTTTCCAACTGTCAATTGATTGATGTTATTGTCTATTAAAAGTCAGAGTAGTGGTGTGATGTTACAGACAATTTATAATAAGTGATGGCCATGGCGGTGTTTTTCGCTCAATATTCTGTGGGGGCATCCGCCCAAGGCTTTTAATCGACACTCATCGAACCAGATACCAAGTCCAAGCCCGACGGCGGCGCGAAAAAACCTGTGGTGCTCGCCATATCAGGTCCGCAGAGAGACTCGTCATTCACCGAGAGGATGCTCGATACACTAATCGACGGCATGGGGGAGGTGGAACTTCACAAGTTCTACCACCACAAGATGAAGATAGGGCCGTGCAAGAGCTGTTGGGTGGGCAAGAACAGGAGGGAGTGCGTCCAGAGGGACACTTCCAGGGCATCTTCGACGTCTACAAGCGCTACGACTACCTGGTCGTCGCCGCCCCCGTCTACGCCTTCGGCTTCCCCGCGACAGTAAAAAACGTCATGGATAGATTCTTCGTCAACCTCGATCCCCTCTAGGTTGACATGGGTGATGGGTTGACCGTGCACCCTCATAGGTTCAATCCCCCGCCAAGGGCGTGCTCGTAGCCTCCTGCGGGTTCCCCGATATAGAGAACTTCTCCCTCATGAGTGCTCACTTCAAGAAATGGATGAGGCACGCGAGGCATGTGGGGGGGAGGCGCTAATCCCGACGGCGGGAGTTGTGGGTGCCCCGAGCCTGTTCGACGACAATGCGGAGGCGACAAGAAGAGCCGAGGCAGAACTCGCCGGGGGGAACCATCAGCAGGGAGACCATGGACGCCATCAGCGATATGAGCATTTCAAAAGAGGACTACAGGGACATAGTGAACGCCAGCTTCGAGGGCGGTGTAGCGGGCAGGGTGAAGGCCGTAGCTATAGGCATTAAAACCCTGCGCGAAAAGGCTGCGAAGAAAAACACCCCCAAGAAATGATGCCCCGTATTTTTAAACCCACTTCACCTTCGCTGGCTTCTTGGGTGGTACCTCGGGTTTCCCCTTCGGGTAGCCGAGGAGGATGGGGCCGTATATCTCGTCCTTTTCACCGAGTTCGAGTGCCTCGACGATCACTGGGTCGTCCCTGATTAGTGAGCCGAAGTAGACGTAGCAGTTCCCCAGCCCCAGCGACTCGGCGGCGAGCATCATGTTCTCGCAACAGAGTGCGCAGTTGACGGCCCCCTTGCCTATGACGAAGACGACGACGGGGGCGCGGTAGTAGACTGGATCCTCAATCTTCCCGTATTTCTCGGCCTCCTTGGCGGAGGCGGGGTTTCTCATCAGGTCCTCGTAGACCCTTCGCCATTTGGGGTAGGCGGCGTCGAATAGCCTCCTCCTCATCGCCTCACTCTCTATGACGACGAAGCGCCACGGTTGGCTGTTCATGCCGCTGGGAGCCTCGTTCCCCGCGTTGATAACCTGCTCCACGAGCTTCTTAGGGACCGTCTTCGCCTCGAAGGCGCGCCACGAGCGCCTCTTCTTGATTATATCGAGAACCTGATTCAAGTGAGACACCGAACAAGTGGCATACCTCAGACCCGTTATAAAACCCCTGTGCCCAAGACAGGTAATATAAGCGCGTAGCGGACCATCAAACGATCCAAATGGTGCACAAGACCGACCTCGAATACGCTAAAAAGCTCGACAGGGAGGACCCGCTCGCCGCGTATAAGAAGCGGTTCTATATCCCCGAGAGGGAGACCCTCGACATGGGTGGCAAGACCAAGTCGGTCAAGCCCATAATCTACATGGACGGCAACAGCCTCGGCCTCGCCTCCAAGGACGCAGAGGAGGAGCTGAAGGTGGAGCTCGAGAGGTGGAAGGACCTCTCCGCCCGCCGGAGCGGCATCGACAAGAAGACCGCCGAGCTGCAGGCGAAGCTGGTCGGCGCGGAGAAGGAGGAGGTCATAGTCACGGGAGGCGCCTCCGTCAACATCCACGCGCTCGTCACCACGTTCTACAAACCCAAGGGCAAGAGGACGAAGATCATCGGGGACGAACTCAACTTCAGCAGCGACATCTACGCCCTCGCGGGCGACATCCGCCTCAAGGGTAGAGACCCCGAGAAGGACCTCATAGTCGTCAAGAGCAGGGACGGGCGCACAATCGCGGAGGAGGACATAATCGCCGCCATGAGCGACGAGGTCAGCGTCTGCCACCTCCCCAGCGTCTACTTCGTCAGCGGCCAGCTCCTAGACATAAAACGCCTCACCAAGGCGGCCCACGACCACGGCATCATAATCGGCTACGACTGCTGCCACAGCGTCGGCGTAATCTCGCACAAGTTCCATGAGTGGGGCGTCGACTACGCCCTCTGGTGCAACTACAAGTACATGAACGGCTCAACGGGCGCCATCGCCGGCTTATATGTGCACAACAGCCACTTCAAGGAGACCCCCGGCCTACCCACCTGGTGGGGCAACAGCCCCGGCAACAGGTTCGACTTCAAACAGGAGTGGACCCCAACGGGCAACGCCGCCTCGTGGCACCTCGGCAGCAACCTCAGCATAGGCTTCTGCGTCGCCCCCGTCTACGCCAGCAGCAAGATGATCGTAGAGGCGGGACTCGACAAGATACGGGAGAAGAGCCTCAAGGCCACCGACTACCTCATGTTCCTCATCGACGAGGTGCTCAGCAAGAAGCCCTACAACTTCAGCGTCGGCAACCCCCGCGAGGCCGAGAGGCGTGGCGGCCACGTCGCCTGCGAGCACAAGGAGGCGCGCCGCATCTGCGAGGCCCTCACGGCACGCGGCGTCCCACCCGACTTCCGCCCACCGACCACCATACGCCTCAGCCCAATCCCCCTCTACACGTCCTATCAGGAGATCTGGCATGTCGTGCAGCACCTCAAGGCCGTCATCGACAACAAGGAGTACCTGAAGTACGACGCCGACAAGAAGGAAGCCTACTAAACCTAGGGGAGAGTCTCAAAACCCTCTTCCTGAAAATGCCTATCGAAGGTGAAGGCTTTTTTCAATTCCATTCTCCGCATCAAAGTGAAGGATGTACAATCCGTGAAGCTCATTCCCCTTCTGTGACGGAAAAGTTCCCACGATTCACTTAGTAATTCCTCATCCACTCGCTCGATCGTAACGAAACTGGATTCGAATATTGCGTCACCGACCTCCTCGGCGAGGTCATGGTCCTTAACTACGCGTTCAAAGAAGGTTAGGGATTCGTTGAGTATGTAGTCGGTTATATAGAATCTCTTGTAGAGGCGTTTCTTCTTTACCTCCTCCATGAAATTTGAAGCGGGTCTGTGGAAGACATCGTCAGTATAGTAGTAGGCCACAATGGCAGACGTATCCCAGAAGAGGCTCAAGATTTCTCCCTGTAGAGTTGTTCATCGAGTCTTGATGCGTTGGTCTTTACACTCGTCCCTCTTGGTTTGACCTTGAATATGGGGTCTTCCTCTAGGGGTAGCTGATCTTCTATGTAGGTGACTGTCGCTTTTCTCAGCGTCTCCTTTATCGAGAGTCCCTTTTTCTTTGAGACTTCTTTAAGGAGCCTGTATTCTTTCTCATCGAGTTCGGTTTGGACTACCTTGGCCACGGTTACCACTATTTACATGTTGAAATTACATGTAAATAAAACATGTGTTTTTCCCATGTGTTACCCTTTGACCTGTAACCTTTGGATACCCACACACATCTAATAAAGCCAAAGCCATTGTGTTCATCCATGAAGCTGGCCGCGCTCTTCTCCGGGGGGAAGGATAGCACATACGCTGCGTACCTCGCCGAAAAGGGGGGGCACGAGGTCTCCATATTCGCCTGCATGCGCCCCGCCCGGGGGGACAGCTACATGTTCCACGGGGTCAACATCCACTTAACCCCCCTCGTCGCCGAGGCGCAGGGCAAGCCCCTCGCCTCCGCCCCAAGCAGTGGCGAGAAAGAGAAGGAGGTCGAGGAGTTGAAGCACCTCATCGAGCTTCTGGACGTGAAGGGCGTCGTCAGCGGCGCAATAGCCTCAAAGTACCAGCGGGACAGGGTAAATCAGCTATGCAGTGAACTGGGCATAATCCACCTGTCCCCACTGTGGGGGAAGAACCCGCAGGAGGTCCTCGAGGCCGAGATCAAGTCGGGGATGGAGATAATTTTAGTGCACGCCGCGGCGAACGGCCTCGACAAGAGCTGGCTCGGCAGGCGCATCGACAAGAAGGCCGCGGCGGAGCTCGCAGGACTGAGTGAACGCTTCGGGGTCAACGTATGCGGCGAGGGCGGCGAGTACGAGAGCCTCGTCGTCGACGCGCCCTGGTTCAGAAAGAGGCTCGTCATAGACGAGGCGGAAGTGGTCTGGGAGGGCACCAGCGGCACATACGCCGTAAAGCACGCCCACCTCGCCCCCAAAGCACATAAAGGTTAAAAACACACCTCCCCACCGTTGATGTTCAGAGGAGAGCGCGGTGACCACCCGCCAAACAGTTTAGGCCGAAAGGCCCAAGGCAATCCCAGACGCTCCCCCGAGGTTCTAAGACAACAACCAACCCTAGGGGATAGTGGGCGTCGCCGCCTCCAACTGGAAGGCAAAAACAATGGCTGAAAACAAGAAGGAAGAGGTAGTCTCCGCAGCGCTGAAGGCGGAGGAGAAGCTCAAGTCACACTGGTACATACTCGACCTAGAGGGCGAACTCCACAAGATAGACGAGTTCAACTTCAAGGGCCGCGACAACCTCCGGAAATTCGCCGGCTACGAGGTAGACAAGGACAGGACAGTACACCAGGAGCCACCGCACGTCACGATGATGAAGGCGCTGGAGCTCGTCGACTACGAGCCCGCGAGCGACCCCGGTAATATGCGCTTCTACCCCAAGGGCAGGATGATGAAGGCGCTCCTGGAGGAGTACGTCTCCAGCTCCGTCGGCAAGTACGGCGGCATGGAGGTCGAGACCCCCATCATGTACAACCTCAACCACCCGACCCTCGCCAACTACCTAAACCGCTTCCCAGCCCGCCAGTACACCATCGAGTCCGACGACGACAAGTACTTCCTCCGCTTCGCGGCGTGCTTCGGCCAGTTCCTCATGGCTAAGGACGCGACCATCAGCTACAAGAACCTCCCACTCAAGCTCTACGAGCTCACCCGCTACAGCTTCCGCAGGGAGCAGAAGGGCGAACTCACTGGCCTGCGCAGGCTCCGCAGCTTCACCATGCCCGACGTCCACGCCATGTGTCGCGACCTCCCGCAGGCGAAGGAGGAGTTCATGGTCAGGTTCAAGATGAGCGCCGACGTCCTCGAGGGCATAGGCATACACAACAGCGACTACGAGCTGGGCGTCCGCCTCACCGAGGAGTTCTGGGAGAACAACAAGGACTTCGTCGTCAACCTCGTCAAGACCCACGGCAAGCCGGTGCTGGTGGAGATGTGGCGGGAGCGCATCTTCTACTTCATTCTGAAGTGGGAGAGGAACTTCGTCGATAACCTCGACAAGGCCAGCGCCCTGAGCACCGACCAGATAGATGTCGAGAACGGCGAGAGGTACGGCATTAAGTTCATGGAGGAGGACGGCACCACCAAGCACCCCCTCATCCTGCACTGCAGCCCCAGCGGCGCCATCGAGAGGGACATCTACGCCCTGCTGGAGAAGGCGGCCTTCGACATGAAGGTCGGCAAGCGCCCCATGCTGCCCCTCTGGCTACAGCCCACTCAGGTTCGCGTCATCCCCGTCAGCCAGGACTACCTCGGCGCAGCAGACAAGATCGCCGCCGAGATAGAGGTATCGAAGATCAGGGTCGACGTCGACAACAGGGACGAGTCGGTCGGCAAGAAGATCAGGGACTCGGAGAAGGAGTGGATACCCTACACCCTCGTCATCGGCGAGAAGGAGGCGGGGAAGGAGAAGATACCCGTACGCGTCAGGGCGACGGGGAAGCTCTCAGAATACTCCCCCGCGGACCTCGCCGCGGAGATCAAGGGCGTCGTCGGCGACAAGCCGTGGAGGCCGCTGCCCGTACCCAGGTACCTGCAGTCGCGCCCCAAGTTCAGCGGCTAGCGGCCGAAGCGCCACTTCTCTATCTGGTCCGACTTCTTGTTTCCCTTCTTGAACTGCTTGTAGTGCTCCTCGCAGACGTAGGCGTTCTTGCCCTCGACTTCGAGTCCGGCTGCCTTCGCCTTTTCGACGCTGACGGAGCGCACCGCGTCCTGTTTGCAGTTCTTGACCGTGCATTTCTGGCCCTTGTCGATCTTGCCCAATGCTATCAAGAGAATACCCGTCCGTCGTCACTATAAATCTAGCCCCGAACCAGCTCCACCACGCCTATCGCTCACCTGCACGATTTACAGCAAATTGGGGATGATAAAGGATTAGGATGTGAAATAAGGGGCAGATTTCTCGATCACCTCGTCCCCCTTCTCTTTTAGTCATTTTTCCAGATGGGCTTCGAAGTACCTGTTTGCGTGTTCTCTAATCAGATTCTTTATCTCTGTGCTGTGCTCCACGACTAGCTTGTTTTTAGTTTCTTGGTCTACTTCCCCACGCCTGATTAGTTGTTTCGCAGACTCTGTCACCGCGTCCGTGAAACCCTTCATCAGTTTTTTGCCTTCCATATCTTGGAGGATTTGGCTGCTGGGTAACAGGATATGGAGTGAGTCAGGGGAGATCGCCTTGACTATGTTGAATGCTTGGTGATCGGGGAATCCGGCCACCGCCACGAGTACTCTCTTCTGTGGTTTTTTCTCGTATCTCAGTGGGTGATGCGTGGTATCTCCACTCTCCTCCATCCAAGGGAGTAGAGTGGGTAGGAAGCGCTCGGTCATTCGCTGCATGTAGTGGGTGATGTTTCCGTTGTAGATGGGGGTCCCGAATATGATTATCTCGGCTTCCTTTGTCTCTGGGATCAGCCAATCCATATCGTCACGGTGTATGCATCTTCCAGGGGTCTTAGTCCAGCACGTGAAGCAGCCGGTGCAACCCTTGATGTCGAGGTCTGTGACGTAGTGCTTCTTAGTGGTTGCCCCGGCTTGTCTGGCCCCTTCTAGGAAGTAGTCGATGATTATGTCTGTAGTGCCGTGTTGTTTTCTTGGGCTTGCGTTTAACGCGAGCACTTTCATGGTTCCCCGGTGGGCAGGTGAATATTAAGAACTTACTCACATTCAGTAATCGCGACTGATGATCATTCTGCAGCCAAATCTGGGCGTTTTCTCTACGTTCTTGGCCCAATTTTCACCGAAGACAATTCCAACTTATGATGAAATAAATTTCGCCTAAAAAAAGTAGAATGAAACAAACCATATAGGAGAGGTGGTCGCTAACCCGAGTAGCGCCATCGGTTCTTAATAACCCATATTAACCGCCTCGCATCCCTCAGCCTCTGTGCCCAGCCTCAACGCGTCCGTCATCGGCAGCCCGGAGTACGCCAAGCAGCTCGGCAAGAAGAGCGGCGAGACCGACATCACATTCTACGACCTGAAGAAGGGGGAGACCGTCGTCACGATGGTCGAGCCGAGCAGGTACCCGGAGAAGATTCAGAGCCTCTATTACTCGGTGGCCTTCGGGGAGCACGCCGTCCTTGTGGCGGAGAAGCTCGACCAGTACTTCGGCGAGAGCCTCCTCATGATCAACGCCTGCGGCGTAAAGGAGGGCACGATAGTGCTCCGCAACTACATCACCGAGGATCAGCTCAAGGCGTTGAGGAAGGGCACGGTCCTCGAGGGCTACACGGTGATGGAGGATGATCCCATGAAGTTGAGGGACAGGCTCATCGCCCTAGCCGAGGCGCCGAGGCAGCCGCAGACCGGGCCGGGTACGCTCACCGTCGACGCCGCCTTCAACGTCCGCGGCATCGGCACAGTTGCCCTAGCAAACATAAAGAGCGGCACCATCAAGAAGCACGACCAACTCAAGGTCCTCCCCGGCGACAAGGTCGCCGAGGTCAGGAGCATACAGAAGCACGACGAGGACTTCGAATCGGCTGAAGCTGGGGACCACGTCGGCGTCGCCCTCAAGGGGGTAGAGGCGGAGGACCTCGACAGGGGAACAGTCCTCACGGGCGCAGACCTCAAACAGACCTCCACACTCACCGCGAAGGCCGAGGTGATCCCCTACTTCCAGGCGCAGCTGCACGAGGGGAGCACACTCCACCTCGGCCACTGGCTGCAGCTCAGCCTCGCCAGAATCACGAAGATGAACGACGTTGGCGACAAGAAGCCCGAGATGACCATCACGCTTGAGAGACCGCTCGTCCATCCCGTGGGGGCGCGCGCCGTGCTTGTCTACATCGACGGCGGCAGGCTAAGAGTCGCCGGTACGATACAGCTCCCGTAGCTTGTTCCAGAAATATCATATACCAACTCGACACAGTGGTTTCCCAAGGCTCGAGTTTTTGGCTTAACCACTCGCGGCTATGCCATTTGGGTCACGCCTCCGGGGCGGTGGGCGGGGCCGACTCAACCTCTGAGACGCCATGGAGGATCGAAAATGGGGAAGTGTGCCTCGCTAAACAAGCGCGCCATAGGGCTAGCGAAGGCGAGGAGCGTCGACTCCATCTACTCCACGGCGATCGAGGCGATAGAATCCCTTGTCGAGTTCGGCTGGTGCGGGATAGGGATAGTCGAGGGTGGTTATCTCAGGTACCGATATTATCGCGGTTTAACCATCCCAGAGAGTTGGTCTGTTCCGCTCGACGGGCGGGGTGTAACCGTCAGGACCGTAAAGACGGCTGAGACCCAGTACGTGCCCGACGTGCGCCGCGACCCGGACTACATCTCGCCAAACCCCGACGACGCAGTATTATCCGAGTTAGCAGTACCCGTTGTAGCCGGTGGCGAGGTGCGCGCCGTCATAAACGTCGAGGGGGGCGGAGTAGACTCCATAACAGGGGAGGACAGGGAGCTGGTCGAGGCACTCGCGCTTCACGTCGGCTCGGCCCTGGAACGACTCTCCGAGATAGAGGCGCTCGAGAAGTCGGTCGCGGAGAAGACGCAGGAGCTCCTCGAGGCGAGTAAAATGGTTGCCGCGGGGAGGGTGGCCGCCACAGTGGCGCACGACATCAAGGGACCCCTCCAGCTCATCAAGAACATGGTCTACCTCTCGAAGCGGAGACCGGAGAGGCTCGGGGAGTTCCTAGACAAGATAGTCGACGCCGTTGACTACGCGAACGACATGATCGAGGGCGTCAAGCAGGCGACGAAGGAGGCACCGATGGTGCTCACGCCGACCGACCTCTCCAAGGTGATACATGAGGGCGCCACCGTCGTCGAGGGGGTCGCCGACATCGTCATCGACGTCAACGTGGAGGAGCTCGGGACGCAGCTCGTCGACGGCGTGAAGATGAGGCGGGTCGTGGAGAACCTCGTGAGGAACGCCGTCGACGCGATGCCCCACGGGGGCACGGTGAAGGTAACCGCGCAGATTCAGGGCGATTTCATAGTCGTAACGGTAGGCGACACCGGCGTCGGCATCCCCCCAGAGTTCCTGCCGCGCCTCTTCAGGGCGTTTGAGTCGACGAAGACGCAGGGGATGGGGCTCGGGCTGAACTTCTGCAGGCAGACCGTCGAGGCGCACGGGGGCACGATCGAGGCATCCTCCGAGCAGGGGGTCGGGACCACGTTTACGATACGCCTCCCCAGACGCCCCGACGCGGGTTAGATTTAACAACCCGCTCCCCCACTCCTACGCATCTGGTGCCGGAGATGGGGAAGGTAGGGATAACCCTCGCGACGACCGACCAGGCCGCCGCCAACATGTTCGAGATATTCAAGAGGCGCGGCTTCTCCGAGGTGCGTGAGGGAGTCTACGCTAAGGGTGACATATTCCTCGTCCCCGTCCCTCGTGAGATTGTCCCCGTTGAGGACGAGCCGGCTCCGAGGGAGCCCGACCCCTACCCGCTCGACTACGATGCCCTCGCCGCGGAGCTCGGTGTCGATTACTTCGTCGTCGCGAGCCGCCACTGGGCTAGGAGCGGGCAGCCGAGCCTCACGGCGCATGCGACGGGTAACTTCGGCGAGGCGCTGCTAGGTGGGAGGCCCCGCGAGCTTCAACCCGTCCCGGCGGAGGCGATGAGGAACGTCTACGTGGCCCTGAAGCGGAGTCCTCCCACGGGCTTCTCCGTCAGCCTCGAGGCGACGCATCATAGCCCGACGCAGTTCAGGGTGCCGATGTTCTTCGCCGAGGTAGGGAGCAGCGAGGCGCAGTGGGGGGACGTCGCCGCCTGCGAGTACCTCGTCGACGCCATCCTAGAAGGCGTAGCGTCTAGTGAGAAGGCGCCACGCGCGATAGGCTTCGGGGGCGGTCACTACTGCCCCAAGTTCAGCGTCATGGAGGGTGAGCACGCCTTCGGCCACGTAGCCGCCAAGTACGCCATTCCAGACCTGAATGACGACCTAATCAGACAGATGATCGCGAAGACCGGCGGCGTCGAGAGAGCGTATGTGGAGAGCGGGTTGAAGGGTTCAGAGAAGACGATGCTCAAGGCGACACTCGGTCGCCTCGGCGTCGAGTGCGTGATCGTCTAACGCCTCTTCGACTGGACCGCCTTCTCGTACTTCCTGATCACTGTCATCCACTCGCGGTCCGAGGGGACTCCCTGCTCCTCGCAGAACTTGTTCCAGACCGCGCCGAGTGGCAGCACCTTCGCCTCCTCAAGCAGCGCGAGGCGCCCCGTGTAGTCGCCCGCCTCCTCCGCCTCAAGAAGCATCTTACGTGGCTCAAGCAGCGCGCCCAGAAGCGCCTTCTGCGTCGCCCGGGCGCCGACGACCCACGCCGCGACCCTGTTTATGCTCGCGTCGAAGTAGTCGAGGGCGAGGTGAACCCTGTCGAGGGAGTCGCATCTGACGACCTCAAGCATGGTCTCGCGCAGTTGGTCGTCGACTACGGGCACGTGGTCGCTGTCCCAGCGTACGCCGCGGCTGACATGGAGCATCATCTCGGGCATGTGTAGGAGTATGGCGCTCAGCTTGTCTCCTATCGACTCCGTCGGGTGGTAGTGCCCCATGTCTATGCAGACGAGCAGGTCGTGCCTCAGCGCGTAGGCGAGGTAGAAGTCGTGGCTGCCCACCACGTAGCACTCGCTGCCTAGACCGAAGAGCTTCGACTCCACAGTGTCCTTGATGTGCTCGCGGGGGTGTTTGACGGCGTATATCTCGTCGAGTGACTCGGCGAGGAGTCTCCTGTAGCCGATCCTGTCCACGGTGTTGTCCTTCATTCCGTCGGGTATCCAGAGGTCGTGTATGCAGGGCGTGCCGAGGCGACCGCCGATGTAGGCGGAGACGGTGCGCGTGTGTTTGACGTGCTCCACCCAGAAGCTGCGTATCTCGGGGTCCTTGCTGCTGAGGGTGAACCCGTTGTCCGACTTGGGGTGGGAGAAGACGGTGGCGTTGAAGTCCAGCCCTAGTTTGTGCTCCTTCGCCCACTGTACCCAGCCGTCGAAGTGCTCGGGCTCAACCTCGTCCCTATCAACCTTTTTCTTGAACTCGCCGTACGTGGCGTGGAGGTTCACCCTGTGTGGGCCGGCTATGAGGTTCATCGCGGTCTCTAAGTCGCTGCGCAGCTCGGCGACATTCCTCGCCTTGCCGGGGTAGTTGCCTGTCGCCATGATGCCTCCCGTTAGGGCGGCGCCGGGCCTCTCGAAGCCCGCCACGTCGTCCCCCTGCCAGCACTGGAGGCAGATGCTCTTCGCAGCCAGCCTGCGCATGGCGGCCTCGACGTCTACGCCTAGGTCGGAATACGCCTCCTCGGCGAGTTCGTATGCCCTATCCACGTTCAAATCATCGTCTCCTTCAGTTCCCTGAACTTCTCGTAGGCTTCGTCCCAAGCCCCGGCTTCTCCGGGCTCGTACTCGGCTATCTCAGTTGAGCCCCTTACTATACTTCTTATGTGGTTGAGGTCCCTCACGCGGCCTGTCGCCATGGCTTGGACCAGCAGGTTGCCTATGGCTGTGGCCTCGGCCGGGCCTGCGTATACGCGCCTGCCTGTAGCGTCCGTGGCGAAGCGGTTCAGCAGCCCGTTACGCGCCCCGCCGCCGACGATGTGTATCCTCTCAACCCTCTTCCCCGAGGCCTCTTCGAGCTGGTGGAGCGTGTGTCTGTAGGCTAGGGCGAGGCCTTCGAGGGCTATGCGTATCGTTTCGCCGTGGTTACACGGTGTGTTCTGCCTCGTCTTCTTACAGTAGTCGGCTATGGCGTCGGGCATCGACGGCGGGTTGAGGAACCCGTGCCAGTCAGGGTCGATGACCGCGACGTGGGGCTTCGCCGCCTCGGCGAGGGCGGTTAGTTCGTCGTACCCGTATCCGCCGCCCCACGCCCTCCGGCACTCCTGAACGAGCCAGAGCCCAGCTATGTTCTTCAGCACCCTGTAAGTGTGCCCGACTCCGCCCTCGTTGGTCACGTTGTTGCGTGCTGAAACCGTGTTTATCACCGGCTCCCTCGACTCCATCCCCATAAGGCTCCACGTCCCAGAGCTGATGTACGCGAAGTCGGTGCCTTCGGCTGGGACCGCGGCAACTGCGGAGCCGGTGTCGTGGCACGCAACGGCGGCGACTGGCACTTTCCTCAACCCGGTCGAGGAACGCGCCTCGGGTGTAAGCTCTCCTAGGATCGTCCCGGGCTCCACGATCTCTTGGAAGAGTCGCCTAGGGACACCGAGGGTAGAGATTATATCGTCGTCCCATCCACGGAGCCGAGGATTGTAGATGTGGGTGGTCGTCGCCAGAGTGAACTCGGACGCCGCCACGCCGGTCAACTGGTAGTTGAAGAGGTCCGCCATCATGAGCAGGCTTCGGGCAGAGCGCAGCGACCCGGGCTCATCCCTCGCCGCGGCGTGAAGCTGGAAGAGAGTGTCGAAGGGGAGTACCTGTATCCCGGTGCGCTCGTAGAGGCGGTCGAGGGGCATCTTCCCCGCGAAGGAGTCGACGGCGCCCTCAGTCCGCCGATCCCTGTAGGCATACGGAGCCCCCACTGTTCGTCCCTTAGCATCGATCAGGGCGTAGTCAACGCCCCACGTGTCTATTCCTATTACATCGGGATCGCCCCCGCATCGGCGCATGCCCTCATGAATCTCCCCAAGAAGCCTCGGCGCATCCCAGTGAAGGTGTCCCCCGATGTCCACCGCGCCGTTTGGGAACCTGTGAACCTCTGAAACCCCGAGCCTGTCGTCGTCCCCAAGCTCGCCTAGGATCGTCCTGCCGCTGGAGGCACCGAGGTCGAAGGCGAGGAAACGTGACACAGACAGAAAAATGGTCCTTCAGTATTTAACGGGAATCACTCGAAGGTCCAGTCGTCCTTCTCTACCCACATCTTCTCTAGGATCTTACGCGCCTGCCCCGGGGGGAGGCTTAGGAAGAACTTGTCGACGTGCTTACACATGCGCTTCCTGTCCGTAGTTTTCTTCCAGTCGTCGCAGTCGTGGCGCAGGACCTTACCGGACAGGTCCACCTCAATCGTGTAATCCTTGATCCTCGCCTTGATGAGGTCCTTACTGCTCAGGGTTACCTTCACCTCCTCGGGCATCTGCTCGGCGCGTGCCAGCCGCCCCGTGTCGGTGAAGTGGATGAGCAGATCGGCCACGCTCAACCCCTCCTCCGTCTCTTTGAAGGCTTCGAGGGGCTGCACGCCGCCGGGGCGGAAGGCGCTCGCCCTGTGATCCTTGATCTTCGCCAGCGCCGTCTCTTGCTCTGGCGAGGCTCCACTCATCCCCTGAAGCAATTCGATGGCGTTCTTTACCGCGGAGGCGTTGAAATGGTTGTTGAAGTAGCCGTAGGTCCTCTTCGCCTTCCCCCTTACCTCCTCGACCTTCGGCTTCCACTCCTCGAGCTGGGGCTTCGTGTACTCGTAGTCGTACCAGAGGCGCTTGCCCTGCCCGTGCCAGCGTATGTAGGCGAAGTCAGCCGTCACATGAGTCTCAGGGGGGAGCAAAGGCTCGTCTACAATCGTGTATGCGACGTTGTTCTTCTCAAGCATCTTGAAAGTCTCCTTTCTGAGCCAGCTGTCGTGGCGGAACTCGATGGCCCACTCGTGGTTCTTGGGGAGGATCTCGAGGAACTTTTCGAGGTCGCCGGCGCTCTCCTTGTATGTGAACATGGGGCGCGTCTGGATGAGTATCGGCCCCAGCTTCTCTGCGAGGGGCTGCATGAGGTGGATGAACCTCCACATGTCGTCCTCGACGCCCTCGCTCAGCTTCAGCCACTTGTCGTGCGTGATGAGTTGGGGGAGCTTCGCCGCGAAGACGAATCCGGGAGGCGCGTTGCGTGTCCACCCCTCGACCAGGCGCTCCGTAGGGTAGCTGTAGAAGGTGCTGTTGATCTCCGTCGTGCGGAAGACCTTGGTGAAGTTCGTGAACATGCCCTGCTTCTTGTCGTAGAATGGGCCTATCCACTCGTCGTAGCTCCACCCCGAGGTGCCTATGAGGAGGCTCACCGTGCTCACCGTGGTTGATTCCCACTTGGGGCGGTTAAATGCTTCACCGGGGGATGCAAAGTATGAAATGCGCGCCTCCCACATGCTTCCTCATCGGTGTAATCAATGATCAGGGTGAGGAAGCTCAGCGAGGAGCCCGGCGTCCCCGAGGCGGAGAGCGGCGCTCAGGGCGTCAACTCCATAGACCTTGTGCTGAAGAGGACGGACCTGAAGGCGTTCAGCAGTCGAGTGCTCCGCATCGAACCGGGGGGCCACACGGCGTTCCACAGCCACGTAAGGGAGCACATCGCCATGGTCCTCAGCGGGCGCTGCAGAGTCGAGACCCGCGACACATTCCAGGAGATAAGGGGAGGCATGGTGGTCACCATCCCATCGAACGAGGGGCACAGGTTCGTAAATCCGGGAAACGACAGACTCGCCCTACTCGTCCTCAACTTCTTCACCGAAGAGGAACCAAAGCCAGCGGAGGGGCCAAAGCCTGAAGGTCCATGAAGAAGGCAAGGGCGAGCTACTCGCCTGGATGGACCCCGATGACGCAAGGGACTGGATGGCGACAAAGAAGAGCAGGATGCTCACCGACAAGCTGATGCCCCTAGAGGAGGCGGTCAGTAAGTTCACCTACGACGGCGGCTATCTCGCGATGGGCGGCTTCGGCCACATACGCGTCAGCATGGCGGGCATCTACGAGATGATCCGGCAGAGGCGCCGCAACCTCGTCATCGCCGGCAAGACCGCAGTGCACGACGTTGACGTTCTCATCGCATCAAGCGTCGTTGACCGCGTCGAGTGCGCCTACGCCTTCGGGCACGAGCTCCGTGGGCTTAGCCCCGCGGGGCGCCGCGCCGTCGAGGGCGGCAAGGTGAAGGTGGTGGCTGAGCTGAGCAACGCGGCTTTCCAGTGGAGGTTCAAGGCGGCCTCCATGGGTTTGCCGTGGCTTCCCGCTCGCATAATGATGGGTACGGACACGTTCAGGTACAGCTCCTCGAAGGTCGTGGAGGACCCCTACACCGGAAAGCCCATCTGCCTAATCCCCGCCTGCTACCCAGACTTCGCATTCATACACGTCCACCGCTGCGACAAGTACGGGAACTGCCAGATCGACGGCACCGTCATCGAGGATAAGGAGTTGGCGATGGCGGCGAAGAGGCTCATAATTACGACCGAGGAGATCGTGTCCGAGGACGAGATCAGGGCGTCGCCGGATCGCACGGTGATCCCCTTCTACATGGTGGACGCCGTCTGCGAGGTCCCCTACGGCTGCCACCCGGGAAACATGCCGCTGCTCTACTACAGCGACGAGGAGCACATGGCGGAGTGGCTCGCGCTGAGCAGGACGGAGGACGGTGTCAAACAGTACCTCGACAAGTACGTCTACCCCGTCGAGGACTTCGCCGAGTACGTCGCCCTCGTCGGTGGCGAGAAGAAGATGGGCTACCTGCGGAGGCTTGAGAGGCTGGAGGAACCGCTCTCGGCGCCGTGGGCGAAGAGGTGACGGTGATGGCGTACAATCCCACCGAGTTGATGGCAAGCGCCGCGTCCCGCGTGCTGGAGGACGGAAAATCCGTCTTCGTCGGCACCGGCCTCCCAATAATAGCGTCGATGCTCGCCCAGAGGACGCACGCACCGAACCTGCTAGTCGTCTTCGAGGCCGGCGGCGTCGGCCCCAAGATCCCCGCGATACCCATCAGCGTCGGCGACAGCCGCACCTTCCACAAGGCGGTGATGGCGGCGAGCATGGACTACGTGATGAGCTGCGCCCAGCTCGGCCACATCGACTACGGCTTCCTCGGCGCCGCCCAGATAGACGCCTACGGCAACCTCAACACCACATGCATCGGGCAACATGAAAATCCGAAGACGCGCCTCCCCGGGAGCGGGGGCGCAAACGACCTCGGAAGCCTCTGTTGGCGCACAATAGTACTCATGCGTCAGGACACCCGCAAGTTCGTCGAGAAACTCGACTACCTCACGACCCCCGGCTACCTCTTGGGACCCGGTTCACGGGAGAAGGCGGGTCTACCACGCAATACAGGCCCATACCGCGTCATAACACAGCTCGGCGTCATGGGATTCGACCCCGAGTCGAAGAGGATGGTGCTCGTCTCCACCCATCCCGGCGTCTCGGTGAAGGACGTGGTCGACAACACGGGTTTTAAACTCATCATCCCCGACCATGTCCCGGTGACGGAGATGCCGAGCGCCGAGGAGTTACGCCTCCTGCGTGAGGAGCTAGACCCGAACAAGATCGTGATCGGCTAGGACTTGAGTAGCCCGCGGCTCCTGATCTTTTCACGTATCTCCTCGGGCAGAAGTTTGTATGTCTCAGCCATCTCGTTCCAGTCGAGCATCTCCCACCACTCGGGTTTACTGAGGCTTATCGACGGGTTCCCCACCTCGATCTTGACCAGATCCCCGTCGCTGAAGCGCCAATTCGGGTCGTCGAGTACGCTCTGTGGTATGTAGAGTCGTGCCCCAGATTTCTTGAAGTATTTTATCTTGGAGACCGCCACTTTCCCCATTCTGACCGCCCTTCAGTCTTCATTAATAGATATTTACTTAGTAGTACATAAGTTTAGTAGTTTTTATCTGTTTATTAAGTATTAGATTTATATGACAAATGGTTGATGTTGCATCTAGCTTGTCTAGCGGTCGCTGAAGCCGGAGCACGTTGCGGGGTTGTTGGTCATCTATGAGGCATGCGGTGGCTCCATCTACGCCCACCAGCCGCTGGAGCTGATCCGGCGGAAGTTCTCGAAGCCTTTCAAGCCATATTGTAAGGGTATTGTCGAGGATCTTGTGAGGCATCCGGATGGTTTGGTGTCTCGCCACAGTGGGCGTGGGAGATCCTACGGCATAACGATGAATGGGATCGCTGTCTTACGTGGTTTGGGATTAATCTAGAGGTGTGGCTTCACCTTCTCGGTGAAAAGCCTCATACCCTCGATTTCCTCGCCGAAGTGGAACCTGAGGATGAAGTGGTCGACGCCGAGCGCCGTGTATTCCTTGATTCGTGCGGCAACTTGCTTGGTTGTGCCGACGAGGTTGGGCTGCTGCTTGCCGAGGTACTGGGCGTAGGGTGTATCCTTGTTTGCTTCGCGTCGGCGGAGCATCGCCTTTAGGGCGGTCTCGTTCTCTGCCATGGTGATCATGAGGCCGGCGGACTTGCGTATGCCCGCGTAGTCCCTGCCGCGTGCCTCGCAGTAGCCCCTGAACTCGTCGAGCTTCTCCTTGAATCGTGGGGTGGGTATGGTCCACGCGAAGTTGATGGCTTCGGCGTGGCGCGTCGCTATCTTGAGTGTGAAGCTGCCTGTGCCGCCGACCCAGATGGGCGGGTGGGGCTTCTGGACCGGCTTCGGGGCGCAGAGGGCGTCCTTTACGCTGTAGTACTTGCCCTCGTACGTGGCCCTTCCCAATGTCCACATCCTCTTCGCGATCTCCAGCGAGTCGTTGAGCTGCCTGATGCGCGTGTCGGGGCTCGGGAACGGGTACCCGTAGGCGGCGTACTCCACGTCCTTCCACCCAGCGCCGACTCCGAAGTTGAGGCGCCCGCCGCTGATGTTGTCGACTGTGGCCGCCATCTTCGCCACGAGGGCGGGGTTCCTGTAGCTCTGGGAGGCAACCATGGCGCCGAGGCGCAGCCGCCTCGTGTCCCGGGCGAGGGCGGAGAGCGTCGTCCAGCACTCAAGGCAAGACGTGTCCACCGACTCCGGCGTCATGAAGAAGTGGTCCGAGACCCAGAGAGACTCGAAGCCGAGCCCCTCCGCCTCCGCGGCGATTCCCCTGATGCCCTCGTAGCTGAACCCGTACTGGGGCTCGATCTGTAACCCGAAGTCGAGGCGAGCCATCACTCTTGAGTGGCTGCGGGGCGATATAACCCATAACCCTAAACCGCGGCTCAGCGAGTGTCGATGTAAGAGGATAGCCAAATTTCAGGCACGGGGGGAGGCGGCGCGTCAGACGAGTTGAGCATCCAAGAGGTGGAGAACCTCGGCTACTACGACTTCATGGGCTACATCGGCATCCCCTTCTTCAACATAGGAGGTCAGGTGAGCATGGATCGGCTCGCCGAGATGTGCCACATAGGCGCTGGGACGAGGGTACTCGACGTCGGCTGCGGCACGGGCGGGAACGCCTGCTACCTCGCCGAACGATACGGGTGCACAGTCGTGGGTGTGGACATCGCCGAGCGCATGGTGCTCGAGGCCACGAGACGCGCCCAAAGGCGCGGACTGACCGACCGAGTCTCCTTCAAGATAGGGGATGCCTACCGCCTCCACTTCCCGGACGCTTCCTTTGACGTGGTTGTTACGGTCTTCGTCAGTCAGTTCCTCGACCCCGCAAGGGCGTTCCCCGAGTTCGGCAGGGTCCTCGTGGACGGAGGCCGACTAGGAGTCAACGAGATGTACCGCGCCGAGGGAGTGCCCCCCGAAGCCAAGGGGCAGGTAAACGCGAGCGAGAAGGCGTTCTGCGAACTCACCAAGCTGCCATTTACCCTCCGCAGCCCCGAGATTTGGAGTCAAGCCTTCAAAGCATCCGGCTTCACCGACGTCACGCTGGAAGAGCACCCCAACGCGAATGAGAGCCCCTACTCAGAGGGCGTCATCGAAGCCTTCAGCGGATGGGGTAAGCTAGCCGGTGCACTCTGGAAGGTGCTCATCTACTCTCTGAGGAGCGGCAAGATGCGGAAGAAATTTGCCGCCTTGAGTGGCGCCAAGAAGACGCTACTGAGGAACAAGGAGACGAGCAAATACATCGGCTACGTCCTCTGCGCGGGGGCGAAGCCGGGACAAGAAACTGAGCGCCTGACTACTTAGCCAACTTCGCCGCGGGTCAACTTGTATAATATTTAACAATATCAACAAATCCTAAAAACTAGTAAAAATCGTTGCGAACCTCTATAAAGTACAAATATCATTCACATTATTGAGTGGCTAACAGTAACCATGGAGGATCTGACGCTCGTTTTCAGGCTAATCAACGGCCTATTCACGATGGGTATGGTAGCTGTGATCTATCCCACCTTCGTGAAGACGAGCAGACGCTTCTACATGATATGGAGCGTCGGCTTCCTCCTCTACGGTGTGAGCGTATGCATAAGGGCGGTCGGGCCTCTGTTTCTCACCGAATCGACCGTTGAACTCTTAGCCGGGATCCCACTCATGATAGGCTTCTCCGCTATCTTCGCCGGCCTAGGCGACCTAGTAGACAAGCTCAGATCATTCCTACTGGCGAGCCTTATAGTGCCCATAAGTATAGTCGTCATCTACCTCGTCTCCGCCCCCTCCACTTTAGGGTGGATACTCGGAATTACGCCGTACCTCCTCATCAGCGGCGTACTCGTCTACATGAGGCTGAGGTACAAGGTGGAGGTCGATCTTCTTTCAATAGGGTGGATTTTCCTTCTCGTCATCAACTTCGGCATCGCCTTCGGCTTTATACAGGCGCTCTACGGCGAGGTGCTTGCGATAGTCGGCAAGATCGTCGTCCTCTCCGGCATTGTAATACCCCGCTTCACACTGCTCGCCGATGACCTCAAGCAGTTCCTCCTGTCTGGGCACGCCGAAACCTACGAGGAGGGGAGAGGGGGTGGCGTCACCTTGATTGAGTCCCACCTCACCCGTGAGGACGAGATCAAGTGGATAATAAACAAGGTGAAGACCAAACAGGGCGGAGCCCAGAGGACCATACTCGTCACGACACACGACCTCATATCCCCACAGCAGATCAGACAGGAGCATCTCAAGGATCAGGACCTCTACATAGTCCGCATGGTTCACGGCAACCTCGAGCCCTCAAGTCTCTTCCAGGACAAGGTGATGTCGATAAACGACGACCTGATGGAACTGGGCATACTGCTCTCCGAAGTCGTGGGCTTCTCCCGAGACAGGAGGATAAAGGTCAACGTCGTTCTCTACAGCCTCTCCACGCTCATCGAGATTCATAACTGGAAGGACCTGCACAAGCAGCTACTGACCATGATACCCCGCTTGAAGGCCGCCAGGGTCAGGATAGATGCTTTCTTCTACCCGCATATCCACGATGACAAGGTGATGGTCGAGGTCTTCGAGAACATGGCGGACGAGGTCGTAAACCTTAAGACCGTTTACTAATGAGCCCGGCGAATCTCTCGTCTGACATGCCTATTCGTTCGACGCGCGGCATGCCCGTCTGAGAGGCGAGGTACTTGTGGAACGTGCCCCGTGGGAGGAGATTGACCTTTAGAGGCGTGTATTTTAGGAAGTGTGAGAGGTCTCTCCAGTCCTTGTCCACCTCCATGAGCTTGTCGTCGATCTGCTTCGTCAAGGCCGCTACGTCGCCCTTCTCCTTGAGCTCTATGTATAGTTCCATGTAGTCGTGTATGCCCTCAGAGGTCTTCCTCGCTGTGAAGTCGACGAAGGGGACACCAGCGGCGTGGAGGATGTCGATCAGCTCGTTCTCGACTATTCGTGTGAAGTTGTGTAACATTATCAGTCTGTCTGCCCTCATGTGATATCTGAAGACGGGCATGCTTGCGCCGAGCACGTCGTCGCACGTGTCAACGCATTCGAAGATGTCGGGCATGACGTACCGCGTCATGTCGTTCTTGAGCGGCGTGGCGACCAACTGATACATCTTGCCCGCTTCGACCTGGGTCAGTGTCAGCATATCAGGGGCCTCTTTCTCAATACCGGTGTTTGCCTCGATCTTTTCCTTCTCGGGGATGAATTCGGGGTAGATGACCCTCCAATCGAGCAGAAATGCGCCCGGGTGCTCTATCGAGGGCATGCTACAGAACATCGTCTCCGTCGCGCCGTAGTTCGACTTCGGGTAGCCTCCAGTGACCTCCCTTATCTTCTCCTTGAAAGCTCCAGCGGCAGTGTCCTGTGTCATGAAGCCCTTCAGATGGATGGGCTTGCCGATGCGCGGGTAGACCTCCTCGAGCAGCGTTGGCACCGTCATGTAGGCGACGTCTATCTCCTTGTAGTGGTCGACGAAGTAGTCCACCTTCGTCTGGAAAGGCAGGTCTGAGTCGGGGCACTGTTTTACCCAGCCCGAGTCGTTCTTCTCGAAGAGATTCGTCAGGAAGACGGCGATGTGTGATCCCCCCGGCACGTTCCTGTAAACCGTGTCACCGGCCTCGAATGTTATCTTCTCGCCATCGTGCGTCCCGAGCAGCATGACCGTGAAGCCCGTCTTCATCAGGTTGTCCTGCAGCCCCGTCTTTGGTAGCAGGAAGGACTTCGGCTTCCCCATGGTACCGCTCGTGATCGCCTTGACGTAGTCTCCGAGGGGATAGATGAGATCCCCCTCGCTTGGCGACTCGAAGTACTTCCTGTAGAATTCGTAACTCGTCAGCGGGAGCTTTTCAATTGATGTGTTTGACCCTATGCCCAAGGCGTCACCGATCCTCGTCTTCGACTGTGTTCTCAGCTTTTTCTTAATAAGCACCTCCATCTTCGAGGCGATGCTCTTCTCGTCGAGGAATGATAGCGCGTATGGTTTCGCGAACGGCAATAGAATTCTGGGTAGAATCGATGACATCTAAACGATATATTTCAAAGTAATAAAAGAAATGTTCGGTTTATCGCTATTTTACATCTTAAAGATTTTATTTGATGCCGGAAAAGGATTACAAAAAGGGGCTGAGTGAAAGAATCGTCGGAGTGGACGGTGAAAACCGCGGCGTCTAGCGAATGAAGTCATCGAATTTCCAGTAGTGCTCCTCTTCCTGTATGACGATGTCCTCGAACATGCGCCTCGTGAGCGTGTCTCCGCGCTTCATAGCTTCGTCGATTATCCTCCTGTAGAGGAGTATGGCGTCGTTCTCGGCCTCGTGGTCGAGGTGCAGGAACTCGTCGACGGTCTCCCCTACCTTGGGGAGTGGGTCGGGCATCGCGACCGCCTCGCCCTCGAGCAAGTATATCCTCTCCGATATCTTCTCGAGGTGCTCCATCTCCTGCATGAAGATGGGTTTTAGAAGGTCGCTGACGACCTGTGTCTTGTTCTTCTCGGTGATAGTCTCGAGGGGCGTCTCCTTCATCCTGAGCTTGAGGAGGGCCGCCTTCTCGTGCTGGTTTGTGTACTGGATGATGGCCATGATCTCGCTGGCGACCGCCTTGTTGAGAAGGGCGAAGTAGTCGTCGGTGTAGGCCCTGCGCCACTCGCTTGGTTTAACATCGCTGTCCTGTGGCTCGTCCTTGAACTTCGTATATTCTTGGAACTTGAAGAGGTGCACCTCCTCCTCGCCATATATCTTCTCGAACAGCTCGTGTGTCTCGTAGTCGCCCGCCTTGCGCGCCTCGTCGATGATCTTCCTGTAGAGTGTGAGTGCCTCCTCCTCGGCGCCCACGCCGAGCTTGGCGAATTCGCTGAGTGAGCCGCCGATGACAGGCTTCTTCGCCTTCGTGGTGGCCTTTCCGCCGAGGTAGTATATCCTCTCCATAATCGCGGCGGCGTGCTTCATCTCCTGAATCCCTATCTCGCGAAGGAACTTGCCGACAGCCTCGTAAGTCGTCTTATCGAGGAGTATGTTCTCGGGGAGCGTCCTCCTGATGAGCTTCTCCATCTTGCCGTGCTGGAGTAGGTACTGGATGCTCACCTGTATCTCTCTCTCCACGGCCTCGTTGAGCAGGTCGATGTACTTTGGCGTAGTTTTAACAGCCATTTTCCATAACCTCTGATTGAGTCTCAGGAATCTGTGAATATATATGATTCGCAGGCGCGCCGTGAAAAGGGGAGGGAGGGGTGTACACCCAATCCCAAATTCTAGGCCGCCATTCACCAAAAATAGCCAGAAAAACGCTCCGTTGGATCACGAATGTATGCAAAAACGCGTGTTATTCCACACAATTTTTCTTCGTTATCGTGTGTAGCGGGTCACGGCGCTATGATTTGGGGAGCCCAAGCATCTTCCTCGCCTCGTCGGGCTTCGCCACCTCTATGTTGAGCGCCTCCGCGATTGTGACAATCCTCTTCACGAGGTCGGCGTTGCTCTTCGCCAGCTCGCCGTGGCGGATGTAGATGTTGTCCTCGAAGCCGACGCGAACGTGCCCGCCGAGGGTCATCGCGAAAGCCCCCATCGGCAGCTGCGTGCGCCCGAGGGAGCAGACGCTCCACGTCCAGCTCGGGTTAAGCTGCTCCACGCCATACATGAGCGCCTTCGGGTTCGGGGACCAGCCCGTCGTCCCCACCATCACGAACTGCACGTGGAGCGGCTCCTTCAAGACCCCGTCCCTGACGAGCATCTTCGTCGCGTTTATCATACCCGTGTCGTAGAACTCAAGCTCGGGCTTGATGCCCGCGTCGTACATGTAGCCGACCCAGCGCTTGATCCGGGGTATCTCGTTCATGAAGACGTTCTCGTAAGGAGGCGTCCAGAGGTTGATGGTGCCCATGTTTAGGCTCATCATCTCCGCCCCGAGGCCGCACCTCTCCTTCACCATCTCGTCGAGCTTTTCACCCGTCGTCGGGCGCGCGCCCCCCGTCGTCATGTTTATGATGATGTCGCACCTATCCCGGATCATCTTCGCGTACTTCTTGAAGTACGGGTTCGGGTCCGAAGCCGGCTTCCCCGTCAATGGGTCCTTCGCGTGCAGGTGCACAATGGAGGCACCCGCCTCCCAGCACTTGTAAGTCTCCTCCGCTATCTCCTCGGGGGAACTCGGCACGTAGGGCGTCATGCCCTTGTGTACCGGCTCGCCCCCCGTCAAAGCCGCCGTGATGATCATCTTCGCCAAGAATACACCATATACCATGGCGCCCAACCGATTTTAACGGTTACGAGGAGAGACACGCTCCACAACCTTTAGCCACCCAACGACGATACACCCCACATGCATTTCAACGCCCTAGTACCCGAGCTAAGCGTCTCCAATCTCACACGGAGCCGAGCCTTCTACGTCGACACACTCGGGTTCAAGGTGGAGTACGAGCGCCCCGCTAACAAGTTCATGTACCTCAGCTTCCAAGATGCGCAGCTCATGATTGAGGAGACGAACGGTCACTGGGCGACGGGTGAACTCGAACACCCATACGGGCGTGGCATCAACTTCCAGTTTCACGCGGACGACGTGAACGCCCTCGTCAAGTCACTAGAAGCAAATGACGTCCCCCTCTTCCGACCCGTGAAGGAGAGCTGGTACCGGGGAGGAGACACCCTCTACGGTGTCAAGGAGTTCCTCGTCCAAGACCCAGATGGGTACCTTCTCAGGTTCGCGCAGGAGATAGGAAGCAAACCCGCAAACTAGCGCCGCCCTTTTCAACGAGAAACACGCCCAATACCCCATGCCGATCCGGGTAGTCAGCTTCGACATGGAGGGAACCCTCGTCGACCACAGCTACAGCAAGACCATCTGGGAGGGTGATATACCCGCCCTCTACGCCGAGGCTCACGGGCTCCCCCTCGAAGAGGCGCGCAAGAAGGTCTTCGCCGAGTACGCGGACGTCGGCGAGGGGCGACCGGAGTGGTACGACATGGGCTACTGGTGGAGGCGCCTCGGGTTACCCCACTACTGGCGAAACCTCCCCCAGCGCCGCAAGGACGAGTGCCGCGTCTACCCCGACGCGCAGCCCGCCCTCAACCGTCTCGGGAAGAAATACCCCCTGATCGTCTCCTCAAACACCATACGCGAGTTCCTCCAGATACAGCTCGGATGCATAGAGTACCCCTTCAGCAGGGTGTTCAGCGCGCCAACCGACTTCAACGCCGTAAAGAAAGCTCCGGACTTCTACCAACGTGTATGCGACATACTCGAGATAAAGCCGGAGGAGCTGGCACACGTCGGAGACCACGAGGAGTTCGACTATCGTGCCCCGAAGAAGCTCGGCGTCAAGGCGTACCACCTCGACAGGATCGGGCAACTCAAGGGAGAGGACGTGGTCCACGACCTCAACGAGTTTGCTTCTCGTCTACTCTAGCCCCGAAGCCTTCTCATACTCGTAGATGAGGCGCGAAGTCACCACCCACGCCTCAAGCGCATCGGGGTGTATGCTTACAGCCTCATCCGCCTCCGCCAGCGTCTCCTCCCTCAACGCGCCGTGCGGGTAGGCGCCCAAGAAGACTAATGGATTCTCCTCCGCCGCCAACCGCCTACACAGCTCCGCCAGCTTCTCCATCTTACCGTGGCTCGTCAAAGCGAAGGTCCTGCTCGGGTGTACACCCTCCTTGACCTCCCCGAGCGACTTCCTCGCCAGCGTCATCAGCGGCTCCCCCTCCCCCGGCGGGACCCTCCCCTCAGCGAAGAGCTGCTCCATCAGACTCCTGAACCTATACGCGTCCCGCGGAAGCCTGAGCTCGGGGGAGAAGTCGATGAAGTCACCATTCAGAGTGTGCGCCATCGGTTTGAGTTTCCCCACCTTATTCAGCGGAGAACCCAACGCCTCCAAGAGGCAGAACTGGAGGATGTCAGGTCTCCCCCTCTTCTCCGCCTCGGGCAGCGCAACCATCGCGTGGTGATGCAGGCTCCTATCAAGCAGAACTCCTTCCGGGTTCTTTCCATCCTTCTTCGCGTTCCGCGTCACGGATGGGTGACGACTGATCTTCCTCGGCACTATCTCTAATGCGGCTTCGACGAAGAGGACGTTGAGCATTCTAAGAATAAGATGGGGTCCCTGATAATAACCGTATCAGGGCGTCTACTCTACTGTGATGGCTGCGGCGGGGCACCCGTTAACGCAAGCCATACATATTATGCAGTCCGCGGCACGCGTCGCCTGCGCCTTCTTCTTCCCACCGATCTCAACCATGTCATAGACGTTCATGGGGCAGACCTCGGCGCACACACCCGCGCCTTCACACTTCGCAAGATCGACCTTAACATCGGCCATATTCCAAACCTACACCCCAGATACCCACCCTCGACTAAATACCTTACCCCGGGAAAGACACAATAACCCGCCCACCCGCATAACCACCGGGTGCACAAACTGGCAGAGGAATTCACCCTCGCCCCAATGCGGAGGCTCATAAAGAAACAGGGCGACATCAAGATCAGCGAGGAGGCCGCCGAGGAGATGAGACGCGCCGTAGGCGAACTCGCGCAGAGAATCGCCGAAGCCGCCGTCGAAAACGCGAGAAAAGACAACCGAAAAACCGTCCTAGAAAGAGATATCAGAGCCGCCCGCATCAAGGAGAAGGAACGAGAGTAGACGCGATGACGAAGCCACAGACGCAGACCCGGGGCATCAAATGGCTCCTATTCGGCGACTACTCAGAGTACGCGCGGGGCCTCATACCGATATTCGCCTTCTGCTGCTTCCTATTCGGCTTCAGCCTCGGGATGGGCTACCTCCTCGGCGAGACGATACCCACCTCAGCCATGAACGACCTGCTAAACTCATTCCCCGATATACAGAACATGAGCCTACTCGAACTCTTCGGATTCATCGCCGCAAACAACGCCTTCAAGAGCCTGCTCTTCATGCTCGGCGGGCTGCTCGGCGGAGTCTTCCCCCTCTTCTTCATAATCTTCAACGGCTTCTTCATAGGCTGGATCGCCAACAGCCTCGGCTCCATCTACGGAGTAGGATACGTAGTCGTCGGCCTCACGCCACACGGCATCATTGAGATCCCCGCGATCATCCTTGCCATGTCGATGGGGATGAGCCTCGGCTACACCGCCATAAACTCCCTGCGGGGAAAAGGCAGCATAATGAACGAAGCTAGACCCGCACTGGGACTCTTCATCACACGCGTCGTGCCCATGCTCATATTCGCCGCGGCGATCGAGGTCGTGATTACGCCCCTCATCATGGCGATCTTCGGATACGTTTAATGAGTATCTTCTGTCGCGGTAGCATATACAAACACCCGAGAAATAGTATTTACAATAACATCTTTCACACTTATTTCGCGGGTAATGTATATATTGTTCCTCGTGTGGGCTAAATGAGACCGGGGCGGCAATACTCAGAACGCCAAGAAACACCTGAGGGGTTTGTCGCAGAACCTCGCCCCCCGGTCTTTCTACTCTAAACTCTCAACCCGACATCCGCAAAATACGGGGAGACGCGGTCGACAAACTGCCTCATCTCAACCAAACTATAGGGTTCAACGCTTCTACACTCATCGGACAGGGTAGAGCCGGGCTTGAAACCCTGGAGCACATACCTCTTCGAACCCGCGAGGGTCTTAGCGATCTCCTCTAGGTCGCCACCATCGACGATGCCCGGGACGACCGTCGTCCTGAACTCGTAGTCGAC
>DUKA01000199.1 GCA_013329615.1 Candidatus Bathyarchaeota archaeon | reverse complement strand
GAGGTCCCTCCCCCTGCGCCACTCAAGGTTGACGCCAGTGAGGTATTGGAGGTCGGGGCTCCCGCCGTAGACGACTAGATCGAGTCCCTGCTCCTCCATCTTCGCCTGGAGCCCCGTGAGCCGCCTCTTAAAATCCATTTGAAACTAGTGTGGCGTCAGGCGATAAATCGGTTGCCCCTAGAGGGCGGGCTAGATTGACTCGACTAGCCCTTTTTCGCCGACTATTCTCAGCTTCATGCCCGTTTTGAGGGTCTTCAGGGGGTTCTTGTCGAGCTTGTCGACTAGGGGGATGCTCGATATGACGCATCCGGTGGCGAGGATCGCCTCCGTCTCCACGTTGATGATCGCCGCGGGGGCTGTGCCCTGCTTCTTCATCCTATAGATGACGTAGCTGCCGACGGTGCTTCCCTTGCCCGTGGGGAAGACGAAGACCTTGCCGGTGATGCACTTGCCGCAGAGGACGTGCCCCGGCTCCGTGATGACGCCGGTGTCTGGGTCGACTCCGCCGTAGAAGCTGACGGGGTCACTACTAACAAGGGCTTCACCCTCGACGGTCCCGCCGACGACCTTTCTCCCCTTGAGAATCACTTCAACGCCTCCTTCACGAGCCCCGCCGCGGTGCCCATCCTCGTCTTCAGCCCCATGTTGACGCTGTACTGCGCCCCCTTGAAGCTGTTTAGGGCGACCTCCTTCCACCCCATCTCCTTGAGGGGGGCAACGACCATGCACGTGTCTACGTAGACCCTGCCGCCGGCTTCCTCGATCTGCCCGACGTAGCCCTTCCTCTCCGCCTCCGCGTAGACGCCGCGGCTCGTGAAGACCCAGAGCTTCTTCGCAAGCTCCTTCCCCTTGCAGAGTTTGGCGACCTCGCCCACCTCGTGGATGCTGCAGTGGGGGCAGCCTATGCAGGTGACGGGGTCGGCTACCTCGCATGTGAACTTCTCACGCGCCTGCTTGAGGTCATTCTCGGTCACCATGACCTTCTCCACCTCTTTCAGGTGGGGCTTTATCTTCTCAGCCTCGGGCGTGACGCCTTCCCCATGCCAGAGTGCGACACCGCCACTCGTAGCGAGTGCAGCCCCCAGCGTCTTCAGCGATTCCAGACCCGGCTTCCCCAGCCCCCTGAAGTAGGGAACCGTGGTGCCGACCATCTTTCCCGTCACGTATCCGAGGGCACTATAATCTAGTGGGTCGGAGAGTTTCGCCTCGACCTCCACGAGCTTCCCGGGGAGCCTGTTCTCGTCGAGCCTGTACTCGTAGAGGGGTGTGAGCCCCGTTATGGCGCTCGCGATGGTTGTGGGTCCCGACTCCCTGTTCGTCCTCGCCCCGATGACGGAGTTCGAGTAGCAGATTGCCGACGACTCCGCCCACGCTATCTGGGCGCCGAAGCGGGGGACGTGCCCGACGAGGTAGGGTGTGCAGGTGCAAGTCGGCTCTATCCCCAGAGTTTCGAAGGCGCGTATAACGCGCAGCTGCCCAACGGCGAACTTCTCGGGTACATCCATCTCCCTCCAGCGTGCCATGTCCATCCCCGTCGGGTTGAGTGTGGCGCGCACCTTCGCCCGTGCGCCCATCTTAGCCTGATCCTCAAGCCACTCGAGACCAGCGTCGCCTAGGTTCTTGTAGCTGACACCCGAGACGTGTGCGCCCTCGACGGGTACGAGCTTCTCAGCGCCGAATACGTCGCCAAGAGCCACGAGTAGTTCAAGTGACTTCGCAACGCCCGCACCGTACTCGCCGGCGAGCATCCGCTCCTCCTCCCTCGATAGGTACAAGGATGTTCACAGAAACAGGAAAACCGGGGGATAAAAGGTGTCCCCCGGCTACTCGTACTTGTCTAGTATCTTCTTGACGCGGTCGGTGACGGTTATCTCCGCCTTCATGAACTTCTCCTTAGGTTTACCGAGGGGGCGCGTCGCGTCGAAGCCGACCTTGCACCCCAGCTCCGTTTGCTGGTCCGCCGTCGGGTCGAGGCTGCTCACCCTGACGCCGGGAACGATGAGGAGGTCCTCGTCTCCCTTGAACCGCGTTGCCATAGCCCACTCTACCTCGCGCATGTTCGTCGGGTCGATGTCACCATCCACCACGACAGCGTGCTTGAGGCTCGGGTGCGCCGCGAACATCGCCATCAGGACGTTCTTAGGGTCACCCTCACGCACCTTATCGAACGAGACGACGCAGTGGAGCCACCCATTACCCCCGAGCGTCATGTTAACCCCCTTCACGGTGGGCACTATATTCATGCAGTACTCCCAGATGCGTACCTCCGGAGGCATCCCCATCAGGAGCATGTGCTCCGAACCAGCCGGCAGCAGCCCCTGATAGATGTAGTCCTTCCGATGCATCACGCCGACCACCTCGACTATCGGCTGCTTTCTCTTCACGTCGAATGTCCCCGAGAGGTCCACGAAGGGACCCTCATCTGTGTCCTCATCGAGCCTGATCTTGCACTCGAGCACAAGCTCCGCATCTGCAGGTGCGAGGGCGTCCACATGCGGGCACTTCACAAGCTTCAACTCGCCGTCGAGGAGGTTGTTAGCGATGTCGTACTCGCGCACACCCCACCCCGCGGGGAGGCTCGCCGCCAGCAACACATTCGGGTGTAGTCCTATGCTCACGCAGCAGTCGAGCGCCTTCACCCCAGCCTGCCGAGCGAGCTGAGTCAACCTGTGCAGGTGCCGCGGCACGATCCTTATCGTCATCCTTCGCCCGTCCAGCACCATGAGCCTATGGAAGCTAACGTTCTCCACCTTCCCGTCCGGGCTCTTCGCGTAGAGTATTCCCGACGTGATGAATGGTCCGGGGTCGCCGTCGAAGTGGGTCAGGACGGGTATCTTCGTCAGGTCGCCCTCCTCGACGACCTCCAAGACAGGTCCCTTCTTGACAACCTCGCACTTCATCGGGTTCTTTATCGCCTTCTGAAGGCGCGGGTAGAGGTCCTTAGCCTCGATGCCCAAGCCCTGTAGTATGCGTCCACGAGTCCCGCAGACGCCGCCCACGACCTTGACGTCGAAGCCCTCGACCTTCTCGAACATGACCGCCTTGCCGGCGTCGAACCTCTGCAGCGCCGCCGCCATCTCCCGCTTCGGGCTCATCGACTCCTTGATCTTGATGATGTCGTCTTCCTTCTCCAGTGTCTTCAGAAATGCTCTGAGGTCGCTCAACTCTTCTCCTCCATCACTCGCCTAACCAGTTCGAGCAGCGTCTTACCGATCGCCTCGGAGTAGCCCTGCGACAGGTGGGTCGAGACAAGCGACAGCTTCCCCGACTTCGCCGCCACCTGCGCCCCCAGCATCCTGCCGAGCAGCTGATCCCGGTCACCGAGAAGCTGCGAGGACGCCATCCCGGGGAGCGTCGCCGTCGTGGAGCCGAGCTTCGGCTCCTCCCCCTCCCAGAACAGCGCAACCACCGCGTTCTCCAGTTCGAGCACGCCGCAGTGGAGCTTTTTGCCCTCCAGCTCCACTTCGCCGACCCTGAAGGCTAGGCTCATTACCCGGAAATACCCGCAGCATGAGTTAAGCCTATCCCACACCGCGCCGAGTACACTTCGACACCCGTTGAAGGTCCTAGTGGTCTCCGACGTGCACAGCAACCTCGCCGCACTGGAAGCGGTGTTAGAAGATGTGGGGTCATTCGACGCCGCGATTTCAGCAGGGGACATCGTCGGCTACGGCCCACACCCCGAGGAGTGTGTCGACAGGCTCTACTTCAAGGGTTTCCGCTGCGCCGCGGGCAACCACGACAACGCCGTCGCCACCGAGGAGACAGACTGGTTCAACGACGACGCCCAGATCGCCATAAGGATCAACCGTGGGCAACTCAGCCCCCAGAGCATCAAGTGGCTCGGCTTCCTCCCCACCGAGCTGAAATTCGAGCTGGACGGATTGAAGATCGCTGTCTACCATGGTAGCCCGACGCAGCCCCTGACCAGCTACATCTACCCGGAGCACGCCAAGACATATGCTGACCACTTCTTAACCCACGCAGACGCCGATGTGCTCATCCTCGGCCACACCCACTTCCCCTACCTCGTCGAGAGTGGCACGCGCCTCATGCTCAACCCCGGCTCGGTCGGTCAGCCACGCGATGGCGACTCACGTGCCAGCTACGTCATCCTCCAAACCGACCCACTTGGCGTCGAACATAGACGCGTCGAGTACAACATAGACGCCACAGCCGAGGCGATAGACACCGCCGGGCTCCCCCACAGGTTCGCCACACGCCTCTACCGGGGTTCTTGACCCAGTAATAGCTACTTAAATAAAAGCGAAGCCACCGTAATGGTTGAAAAACCATGGCCGAGAAAGGGAAAGCCGCCCAGCCCAAGCAGGAGGAGAAGGGCGGGGGCTTCCTAACTAACATACGACTAACAAGGAGCGCTGCCATCCAGATCGCCGCCCTCGGCATCGTCCTCGCGGTCGCCGTCATCCTCAGGGTCCTACCCCTAAGGTGGGGAGACTACCTAAACGAGTACGACCCATACTTCTGGTACAGGATAGCCGAACACATAGCGCAGAACGGCTACGCCTCATACTTCACGTGGCACGACACGTTAAGCTGGTACCCGCAGGGACGAGACATCGCCCTGAGCAGCTACCCCGGCAACCCCTTCACGGCTGTGTTCATCTACCAGCTCCTTAACGCCGTCCAGATCAAGGTCTCCCTATTCAGCGTCGCCATGTACTTCCCAGTCCTCATGGCGGTAATCACATGCCTAGTAGCCTACTTCTTCGGCAAGGACTTCGGCGGAAAAGCCACGGGCATATTCTCCGCCCTCTTCATGGCGATAAGCCCCAGCTACATAAGCAGGACCGTCGCTGGCTTCTTTGACACCGAGAACATAGGCATCTTCGGCATGGTCGCCACCCCCTTTCTCTTCCTCCGAAGCATACGCAAGGAGAACACGCTCCAGAAGAGCATCATCTACGCCGTCGCCGCTGGGCTGACCATGGGCTACGCCTTCGCCTCGTGGGGCGCGGCGCGATACATCTCGAGCCTGCTACTCCTATTCATCGGCGTGATGCTCGTGCTCGGCAAGATAGAGAGACGCCATATAATTTCATACGCCACAACGACGATCGTCGGCTTCCTCATTTGCCTCCCAATCCCCCGCCTCGGCGTCGCCTACATAATGAACATCGAGAACCTCGCCGCCCTCGGAGCCATCGGGCTCCTCGTCCTATACGAGGTCATAAAGACCAAGCTCCCCGAGTCCAAGGCGCGTCTAGCCACCGTTGGCCTCGTCGCCATCGGCGTCCTAGCCCTCATACTCCTTCCATACATCGGGATAGGCAACCCAATAGTGGGCAAGTGGGCAAAGGTCCTCAACCCCTTCGCCGAGGCAAGCGCGCTCTACACATCCGTCGGCGAGAACCAGGTAGCAAGCTGGGACACATTCTTCTCCGACTTCGGCATAACCATCTTCCTGGCAGCTTTTGGCGCATACATGATACTCAAGGAAGGCGGTGAGGACAGGCACTACATCCTGCTCTTCTTCCTCACATCCGTCTACTTCACCGGCACACTCGTCAGACTCACACTGATACTCGCCTTCCCCGCCTCGCTGCTCGCCGCATACGCACTAGTTAAGATCATCGAGTCCTTCCGCCCAATCATAATGAAGACCGAGGAGACAGGTAGCAAGAGGCGCAAGGTACAGGCACTCGTTCTCAGTAAGGGGCTCAGTATAGTATTCATCGTGCTCCTTCTGGGCTCAATCGTGCCACACACCCTCAACGCCTCCCAAGCGGCCACCTATCCCGGCCCGATCGTTTACAGCGGCGTACCCGTCTTCATCAACGGCACATACGCCAACGACTGGATCAACGCCCTGGCATGGCTCAAAGCCAACACCCCGGCGGACTCAATAGTCTGCTCGTGGTGGGACTACGGCTACTGGATAGAGACTATGGCGAACCGCACAACACTCGCCGACGGCTCCACCATGAACAGGACGCAGATAGTAAACATAGCCAACATGATGATGATGCCACAGAACAAGTCCCTCCCACTCATGCAGAAATACGACGTCGACTATGTCGTCCTCTTCATTAGCTACAACCCCAACACCGGCGAGGAGTGGCCATACGGCGACAACGCCAAGTGGACGCAGATGGTGAATATAGCAGGACTAGACCTCACGGATTACCTGCAATACGACACCACGCAGGGCACATATGTCTACACGGAGGCCTTCGCGAACACGACGATAGCCCGCCTGATGTACGGTATACCCGACGAGGCCCACTTCACACTCGCATACGACTCCCCCACGGGCTGGGTCCTCATCTACAAGGTCGAATACTAGCCCACCCAACACTTATCTCGGGCAACGGCCCGATTCTTCTCCGACATGTCAACCAAGGTCAGGGCTTCACACATACTCGTCGAGAAGCAGTCCCAGGCACTCAAGGTGCTTGAGGAGCTGAAGGCGGGGGCCGACTTCAAGGAGTTGGCGAAGAAGTATAGCACATGCCCCTCGGGCAAGAAGGGCGGCGACCTCGGCCAGTTCGGCAGGGGGCAGATGGTCCGCGAGTTCGAACAAGCTGCCTTCGCCCTGAAGACGGGGCAGGTCTCCGAGCCCGTCAAGACGCAGTTCGGCTACCACTTAATCAAACGTACGGGTTGACCCCGAGCAGGCGCCCGCACTCGTATGTCGCGCCACCCAAGGCGGCTAACGCGAGCCCCGTCGCATCCTTACTTATGTCACGCATCGTTTCACACTCCACAAGGCACCCGGGGCAGCGCCTACCGGCCACCATCCTCCTCATCCTCTCGGCTTCATCTGATCGCCACGCCTCGCTCAAGCGTCCATCTCTGATGTCCCCAATCTTGCTACCGATAAACAGGCAAGGGTACACGGCGCCGAACGGGTCGAGGTAGAAGGACGACGAGCCAGCCGAGCAGGGGAAACGTCGGGAGTTCCCTGATGTGTAATCTGGCACTCTCCTAAGATAACTTAGCACAGGCACCGCCCGGAAAAAGCCCCTCTTCTTTATGTAGTACCCCCCGACGGCCATCAGACCCACACGTAGTGCCCGCTGGTTCCACTCTCCCTCGACGCCACTATTCTTGTAGTAGGTTTCGCTGTAGTTCTCGGGTCTGACAGTGAGGTCGGCGTCGTGGCACTCTGCGACGCGCAGAACCCGCGTTACCTGGTGCTGGTTCCGCGGCGTTATCGTCATGCCGATGGATAGCCTCATGTCCGGGTGGGTTTCGCGGAGGCGTGATAGCCGGTTTAGCGTCTCGAGCACCCGGGTGTAGGCTCCTTTGATGCCTCTCTGGTCGTCGTGTGTCGGACCCACGCCGTCTATGGATACCGTGACGCCGAGACCGCCCCGGTTTTGGAGACTGAGGATCTCCGTCGTGCGATCCACGATGGATTCGGGGAGGAGGCCGTTTGTCGCGACCCAGATGAATGCCCCCGGGATGCCCCGCCAGACGGCTCCCGCGATGGCGGAGATGTCGCCCCTAAGGTAAGGTTCGCCGCCTGTGAGCTGGATGCTCTTCACGCCCGAGAGGAGCTCTCTCTCCCCCTCGAAGAAAGCCTCGATCTCGTCGATGGATAGTTCGTCGCGGCTCCGATCCTCCGTCGCCCAGATGCCGCAGGTCTTGCACCTGCTGTTGCACTTGTAGGTGACGGCGAAGTTGGCTATCATCGTCGGGCGCGGCGAGTTGGACGAGTCGGATACCCCCTATTTTATCTGTTAGAATAAAATAAAAGCCCTGCGGGTGTGCTTTCGAGCCGTTTTCTGCATAATCTTTAATACTGCTCGGCGGCTTGAAACTGAAACAATAGGTGTTACCATGTCATACAAGAACTCGAGGGCGGGCGACCTCAAGATCGGCAGCTACTGCCTCATCGACAACGAGCCATGCCAGATAGTCGACATCGAGAAGAGCAAGCCGGGCAAGCACGGGAGCGCCAAGATACGCGCGAGTGGCATCAGCCTCTTCGACGGTAAGAAGAAGACGTACCTCGCGCAGGCGGACGCCGGCTGCCAGGTGCCCATCGTTGACAAGAGGAGCGGCCAGATAGTCTCCATCACCCCGGATCAGGGCGTGCAGCTCATGGACCTCGAGAACTACGAGACAATCGACATCGTGATGCCCACGGATGACGAGATCGCGTCCAAGCTCGCCGCCGGGAAAGAGGTCGAGTACTGGATCATAATGGGCCGATACAAGATCAACCGCGTCAAGAGTTGAGTACCCGGTTGAAGCGCGTCCACCAGATGCGCCTTAGGGCCGGCATGACCGTCGGTGAACTCTCGGATGAGATGCGTAAGACCGGCGTCATGCAGGCGGGCAGGGTAGGCAAGGCGACGGAGATCGTCGCCGAGATGTTTTCCAACCCCGAATACACGACGTTCATCACACTGTCGGGCCCCCTATGTCACGGGGGGCTGCGCGTAGTCTTCTCCGACCTCATAAAGAACGGCTACGTTGACGCCGTCGTGACCAACGGCGCAAACATGGTGGGCGACCTCATCGAGGCGATAGGCGCTCACCACTACATCGGGAAGGTAGACGCTGACGACGAGGAGCTCTACAAGAAGGGCATCAACCGCGCCTACGACATCTACTTCGAGGGCAAGGTCTTCGAGGACCTCGAGAAGCACGTCTACAAGATTCTCGACGACATCCCAGAGCAGACCCGAGACGGTATCGCTATAAACGGTCTTCTCAAGGAGATCGGGCTCAGGCTAAAGGACGAGGATTCGATACTCTACAACGCGGCGAAGAGGGACGTACCCATCTTCAGCCCCGGGTTCCTCGACTGCATGCTCGGGATCCCCCTCTACATGTACTCGAAGCAAAAGAAGCTGGTAATCAACCCCCTCCGAGACTTTGACAGGTTTACGGACATGGTTTACGAGGCGAAGAAGTCGGGGGCGATCATCCTCGGGGGCGGCACGCCGAAGCATCATACCCAGTATCTCCACACCCTCCGCGAGGGTCTCGACGCCGCCGTCCAGATCGGCTCAGCCCGCGTCGAGGATGGGAGCCTCAGCGGCGCCCCTCTCAAGGAGTCCATCAGTTGGGGCAAGCTCAAGGGGGAGCAGATGGACATGACCGCCACTATCTTCGGCGAGGTGACGAGCATCCTTCCACTGATAATTGCGGGCGCCCTCGAGAAGGTCGAGGGCAAGAAGAAAAAGTAGGGATTAAAACTCCTTACGCGCTAGCTCGGCACCCTTGACGAGCTTCTCTAGCTTCTCGTAGGATACCTCCCACGTCCGGGTCCTGAGACCGCAGTCGGGTGCCACGTAGACCCTCTCGGAGCCGGCGATGTCGGCGACGCAGAGTATGCGATCCCGGACGACCTCGGGAGAGGCAATCTGGTCGGTGTGGACGTGTACGAAGCCGGGGGCGTATGCTCCCTCGTAACCGTGGTCCTCGAAGCTCTTGATGAGGTCGTAGGCGGGTCTCTTCCTGCCGGGCGCCTTCGTGTCCCTGTTGGCGAACTCTAGGCTGAGCTGTTCGCAGTTCTTCAGGTCGGGTGCGTATCTGGCGAGTAGTTCGTAGTCGCTGTAGCAGTTATGGAGGCTGAAGCGGCAGTTGAGCCCCGCGACGAGCCTGTTCCACGCCTCGACGAAGAGGCTCATCTCCTCGGCGGTAGGTTGGGTTGTCAGTGCGGGTTCATCGATCTGTATCCACTTGGTCCCCGCGGCGATTAGCTTCTCGAACTCGGGGCGGAGGGCGTTGTCGACCACATCGAGCATCAGCTCCCTGCGTGCGCGGCTCTTTCTCTCCTTGAGGCTCTTGACCTTGCCCAGCTTGCTCCAATAGTGCTCGTTGAAGCTCCAGTCTGTCATTGTGTAGGGTCCGGTGATGGGGACCTTGAGCACAGCCTTGGCGTGGGGTTTGATGTACTCGAACTCGTCGATGTAGAAGGGGTCGCGGTACTCGACCTCGCCCACGACCGCTGCCTTGCGGTAGTAGCGGTAGTCGAAGCTCTTTATCCAGCCCGTGAACTCGAATCCCTCGACGTTCTTAGCGACGTGGGCGTACATCTCCTCGCGCCACTGCTCTCCGGTGTAGACGTAGTCTAGGCCGAGCTTCTCGAACATCTTGACCGCGAATAAGGCGCTCCAGTTGACGACCTGCTGCCTCTTGTCGGGTGCGTCGCCCTTGAGGAGCTTGATGAGGGGCTTGTAGTCGATGCCGAGCCTCTTGCCCCACGTCTCCGCCTCGGCGATGTCCGCCTCGGTGAGCTTGGCGCCGCTGTAGCCCTTGAGCCTCCAGGCGTGCTTGGCGAGGCTACCTATCTCGTATGTCTCGAAGAGCTTCGCCATCACGCGTCCCTCCTGAGGTTCTCCGCCACGTGGGTAAGCACGACGATCTTCTGCTCCGCCTTCTCCCACGTTAGGAAGTCAGTATCGCAGTTCGTCGAGACATAGACATCCTTTTGCTTCAGAGTCTTGAGTATCTGCTTGGCTGCGGCGGTTATCTCGTCCGCGTCCTCTATCGTCGAGTTTCGGGCGTCGACGATGCCGAGTGATATTCCTCCCTTGAGCTTGAGCCCCTTCAGGGTCTCGGGCGCCGTCTCATAGAGGTCGAACCCGAGGTCGGAGACGGGATAGGTGAGAGCCTCAGGGAGAATTTCGGCTGCGTCGCCGAAGAAGGTCTGCAGGCACGTCTTCGCCTTCAGCCCTGCGGTAGCGACCTCTAGCACCTTGCCGTACGCCTTGAGCTCCTTCTTCGAGGGCTTTGTGGTTACGTAGACAAGGGCGGGGTCGCTGAGCTGGATGTAGCCGTAGCCCTGTTTTTCGAGGTTTTTCGCCTCCTTGTTGAGCGCCTCGGCGTAGACGGCTTGGAGCTTGGCCTTGTTGTCGTAGTGGCGGNNAGGGGAGCACCGCCTTCAGGGTCACCCCCTTTGGCAGCAGTTTCCTGTAGCCCAGCTTCTCCGTCGCCGATCCCTTGTATGTGATGGGTCCCTTTACGATTGGGACCTTGTAGAAGGTGTTGTTGTTGAACCACCGCGCCATGTGACCTAGTTCGACTCCCCCGAGCCCGAGGGTGAAAGGGCGGAGCAGGTCCTGCCACTTGAGCAGCCCGTCGCTGACGTGTGTAAGCCCAGCCTTGGTCTGCCCCTCAATCACCTGCTTGGTCGCCTCAAGGTAAGCGGCCTCAAGCTCCTCGTCGGATAGTTTCGCCCTATCGTAGGCGCGTGTCTTGGCGATGAGTTCCTGTGTCCTCGGGAGATTTCCCGATATGCTTGATCCTATCATGTTAGTTCCTCTACTAGTCTGTGTGTCGCCTCGTCGCTGCCTATGGGCATGAGGTGGAAGCCTATGCTGTAGGTTGAGAGGCTTGACTTTAAGTCGTCGGCGACCTCGGCGAGGTGACTGACGATGCCCCCGAGGAAGTCGGGGTTGCCCTCTAGTTTTTCGAGGGTTGTGTCTCTGATCTTTATGCCGGGCATCTGGGAGACGGCGCGCAGCCGTCTAGGCGTCGATGTGGGGGCGAGGCCGATCTGGACATGGCGGTCTACCCTGTCGCCCCTCTCCTCGGCTTCGGCGAAGAAGTCGAGCGCCTGCCCCGCGTCGAAGCTGATCTGGCTTATGAAGTAGTCGAACCCGGCGTCGACCTTCTTCCTGAGTGTGTCCTGCTCGTTTGGGCGGTCGAATACGAGTGCGCCGCCGACTGTGAAGCGGGTGCTGCCGTTGATGGCCTGCTCCGAGCCGCGGACCGTCGCGGTCCCCTCATTGAGCCCCTTGACTATCCCGCATAGCTCTATGCTGTTTACCTCCCAGACGGGCTTGAATCCCTCCCTGTCCCGTGGGGCGTCGCCCGTGATTATGAAGAGGTTGTTGTGTCCGAGCATGTCCGCCCCTATTATCTCCGACTGCAGGGCGAGCAGGTTCCTGTCCCTGCAGCTGAGGTTGGGTATGACGTCGAGGTGCAGCTTCTCCTTGGCCTTCGAGCCGTAGGCGATGCTGCTGGCGCGCAGTGTCGCCATCGGGTTGTCGGTGACTGTGACGGCGTCCAGCTTGTCCACTATAGTGGCGACTACCTCGAAGCCGTTGGTCTCGCAGCCACGGGGCGGGAGCAGCTCGTACGTCAGGGGGAAACGCTTCTGGAAGAGTTGCTATCACCGTTTCCTGAGCTTGTCCGGCCCTATCCTCGTGTCGACGTATTCGCCGAAGACGGGTTGGCACTCGTGGTCTACGAAGTCGCCGTCCCACCACTCGAACGCGAGGCAGTCCTCCTCGGGGACCATTACGTGTGGCACGCCAGCCTCGACGCTCACGATCTCCCCCTTGACGAGGGGTATCTCGGTTATCGCGCCGTCGTAGCGGATGTATTTGCCCTTGCCCGATATGAGCAGGGTATGCTGGTCGTAGGGGTGCTTGTGGTTGCCCCTGTAAGCACCCACCTTTGTCTCAAGGATTGAGTAGAAGCACCCATCCTTGTGGAATCCTTTGCCGGCACCGATCTCTGCGAAGGTGCCCCAGTCCTTTATGTCTATGAGTTTTGGTATCCTCCGATTCGTGGTTGCGTAAGTGGGGTTATTCCCGTATATAGGTATTATTGACCATGAATATTCCTAGATGAATATGGTCCGTGTGGGTTTTAATGACCCAGTCGCATAAGCCGCCTAGCCGGGTATGCCGTAAAGAATATATCCTCACTCCACCCCCCTTTCCTCCCATGCTGCCCGCACTCGAAATCATACCAGAGCGGAGGCGTAAGCTTGGCCTCACGCAGAGCCAGCTCGCCGAACTCGCCGGTGTGAGCCAGAGCTACATCGCCAAACTCGAAGCCGGAAACATAGAGCCCAGCTACGTCAAGGTCAAGGCGCTCTTCGAGGCGCTCGACAGGCTGGAGCAGGAGAAACAGGTCTCGGTTGGGCAGATCATGAACCGCAGCGTCGTCGGCATCCAGAAGGAGACGTCCATCTCGGACGCCATCGACGTGATGAGGAGGAACGGCTTCAGCCAGCTCCCAGTCATGGACGGCGAACGCAGCGTTGGCAGCATCAGCGAGGGCTCGCTACTCGACCACATGCTCGCCGCAAAGAAGAATGAGAGCCAGTCAAAGATCGTCTCCGAGATCATGGACGAGCCGTTCCCACAGGTCGGGGAGGACGCCCCGGTGTCCCTGCTCACGAACCTGCTCAAGTTCTACCCCGCCGTGCTCGTGCAGAGGAAAGGCGGGATAGTCGGCATAGTCACCAAGGCGGACCTCCTAGGCATACTCACATAGCCCGCCGCCCGTGACAAACCTTTTAGATTCCCCTCGGCGTTCTCCTGAATCATGAAGGTAAGCCGAAAGGCGGTACTCTCCGTCGTCGTCATCATATTGCTCGCCGTCTCGGGCTTCGTCGCCTGGACGCAGTTCTTCAACAAGAAGGAGGTCGTCGTCCTCGAGACCACGATGGGTAACATTGAGATAGAGCTCGACCGCGAGAAGGCACCCATAACGGTCGCAAACTTCCTATCATACATTAAAGGCAGCTTCTACGACGGCACAATCTTCCACAGAGTCTTCGCAGGCTTCGTGATACAGGGGGGCGGGTACACGCCGGACGCGACCGAGAAAGCGACGAACGACCCCATCAAGCTCGAGTCGAGCAACGGGTTGAAGAACCTCGTCGGGACGATAGCGATGGCGCGCACCACCGCTCCCGACAGCGCCACGACCCAGTTCTTCATAAACCTCGTCGACAACCCCGACCTCGACTACAAGTCCGCCTCCAGCCCCGGATACGCCGTCTTCGGCAAGGTCATCGCTGGGATGGATGTGGTCAACAAGATAGCCGCCGTCGAAGTGGGCACACGGGATGTGTATCTCCCCGACTACGGGCAGTCCTACCCATTCCAGATGTGGCCCGTCGAGGACATCATCATAACGAGGGCGTACATCAAGCCGTAACACTCAAACGACCCTGAACCAGATACCAGCCCATGGCGGATGATTCGGTCTACACGGGCTGGATGTACAGGGGGAGGCAGCCCCCGAGCGACTCTGCGTATTATGAGAACCTGAGCCGCTGCGTCTTCCAGTCCGGGCTCAACTGGGCAACGATAGCAGATCGTTGGCCCGCGTTCAGGGAATCCTTCGAGGAATTCGACATAACCCGCGTGGCGGGGTACGGGGCGGTGGACATAGCACGCCTCATGGGGGACGCGAAAATCATCAGGAATAGGAACAAGATACTCGCCACCATCCACAACGCGCGTGAGTTCGAGAGAATCATAAAGGAGAGTGGCAGCGTCCCAGCGTGGCTCGATGGGCTGGACAAGTCGAACAACTATGCCGGTGTCATTAAGCGAGTCGCTTCGCGGTTCAAGCACGTCGGTCCCACGTCTGTTCCCCTGTGGCTCTACTCGGTCGGCGAGGACATCGACATAAGCGAACTCATCGAGGCCCGCTTCAGGTAGCCGTAGTCACCGAAATAATACGTATCCCGGCTCCACAAATCTCTATAAGGTGCCGTGCCCCGGGCAACTTTGCGGGGGAGGTGGTGTCCAGACTAATTGACCAATCTTAAGCCTCTTGATACACTCCCTACCCATTATTTTTGAACCGGCATCAACCGATTCTCAAAGGCTGAGTATCTCCTTCTTAGACCAGAGGTAGTCCTCGACGAGCGCCTCGCCCAGGTTCTGGGGGTCGGCGAAGAAGACCCGCCCGTTGTTCACCTGCGCTATCCTCTTCGCCATCTCGCGCAGCTCGGGGTCGTCGTCGAGCATGACGACGTTCAGGAGTATGTCGTGTAGGCGGTAGAGGCGTACCTCCTCGATAACCGCCTCCATGGCCTTCTTGAAGCCGACGAACTCGCCGTCTATGAAGTTGGGGGCGGAGTCGGTGATTAGGTGTGCCTGCTTGTTGCCGGGCTCCATGGCGACGGCTAGGCGGAAGGCGCGGAGCGGTCGCCTTATGTCGGTGAACTGCTGCGGAACGACGACCCCGGGGAGCTCGTATGGCTCGACCATCTTCGTCTCCTCGCTGAAGGCGTAGACGCGGAGTCTGTCCTCGGGGAACTCGAGCCTCATCAGCTCGGAGAGGGCGAGCGCAGTTTCGACTGCTGCCTCCATCTTACCCTTCTTCTTCATCGAGGCGCTCTGGTCGACGAGGACGCCGAAGTGGACCTCGGTGGCGTGGCGGCTCTCGTGTATGCGGAAGTCGCTCGTCTTCATCTCACTGAAGCCCCCGCCGCGCTCGATCGCCGCCATAAGGCTCCTCTCGACGTTGATCCTGTCGTAGGGGTCGCCGGGCTCGTATGGGCGGTAGGTCGCGGCCAGCCACGGGCCGTGGCCTATGTCCTCCACCCGGTGGGCGCCGAGCCCCTTACGGGCGAGGTTCATAAGAATCCTGCTCAGGAAGCCCCTGCCGAGGAGCTGCGCGCCCTTGCTCGTGAGGATCACGCCCTTGCCGCGCCCGTCGAGGAGCCCCTTCTTCTCAAGGTCCTTGAGGGCCTCGTCGAAGTCCTCCTCGCTTATGGCGTGCGGCTCCGAGTCGAGCTGCTCTATCTGCTCCTCGAGCCCCTCCATCTCGCCGGTGAGTTCTAGCTCGCTCAGGACCTCCTCCTCACTGGCCCCCTCTAGGAGCTTCTCGACGGCCTTCATCATCATCTTTGCTTTGAGCTGTTCGAGTTGCTCCTTGAGTTGCTCGCGTTTCTGCTGCTGCGCCTTGAGGCGTTCCTCGGTCTTCTTCTTGACCTTCTCCATCATCTCGGAGTCTTGGTCGAGTCCCTTGCCCATCTGCATCTTCGCGGCGTCCCGTAGGAGGTCCAGGGTATTGTCCGCGATGTCGCTGCAGGGGTTGGGGGATTGCACGGCTACTCCATCCGCTTGGGGGCGTAGGCTTCCTCTATCTTGACATCAACGAGCTTGCCCGCGTAGAGTGCGTGGGCGAGAAGCCCCAGGGCGCTTACCCTGTAGTCGCGCAGCGTCTCGGGGNNCTCGGGGCTGTCCCTTATGAGGTCGCCGAGTCCGCTGACGAGGCTGGGGCTTTCCCAGGGCTGGTTCTCCTCAATGAAGCGAACGACGCGGTACGCCGCCTCGTAGTCTTGGAGGTTGTCGATGATGTCTCCGCCGGATAACACGGCGTTTATCTCGCCGGCGAGCTGGCGCGGGTCCGCGTCTACGCCCTTGAGTATGGCGACGCCTACATCGCGCGCCGCATACCAGAGGACGTCCTCGACGACCTCGTCGTTCTTTACCATGAAGGCTGCGGGGCTGTCGTCGAAGCCGACGAGGTCGGCTCTGAGCCTTATCCTGCCCCTGAGGGCGAGCTTGAGCCCGTCGGCGGCATCGCGTAGACCCGCGACCTTACCGCCCGTGCGCTCCGTCGAGCTGAGGGTGTGGTCGAGGCTCTTTATCGTGCCCCTGATGCTGCTGCCCCTGTCTATGTTTGGGCAGTCGCGTGTGTAGCGGACGGTCTTCTCGACGGCGTCCACTATCCACCACGGGGCTGATGCCCTTCGGCGGAGCTCCTCGGGCTTAGCGTAGATGGGCTCCTCCTTCGTCGTCTTGCCTCGTTCGAGGAAGAACTCGTCTCTGACCCTGAAGCCTTCCTTGAGCATTATCTCGCGCTCGATGTCCTCCTCGGGGAGCGCCATGGGGATGAGCTCAAGGCGGTCGAGGAGCGGCTCGGGGACGCGGTTTACGTGGCTGAAGCCTGTGGGGTTGCCGGTGGCGACGAAGAATATGTCGATGGGACGTACCCAGTTGTATTCCTCTAGGACGACCTTGCCCTCCTGCAGCATGGGGTGGAATAGGACCTGTACCTTTGTGGGTATGGCGGGTAGCTCGTCGACGCAGACGACACCGCGGTTGCCCCTGAGTACGCCTGTGCCGATGAAGGCCCGTGGGTCCGTTGGGCTCTCACCCTGTACAATGGCTTGTATGTCCTTCACGCCGAGAATCTTCGCCTCGTTCGTGTACTCGTTCCCCTGAATCCTGCTATAACGCTGGATGCCCGAGATTATCTCTATCTCGGGGTCTTCCTCGCCTTGGCAACTTGGGCACTTCCACTCGTCGGGCCACTTGGGGTCGCAGTTGTAGGGGCAACCCTTAACCTTTGGGACGGGTGGGAGGAGCTTTGCGAGGCTCTCGGCGAGGCGCGTCTTGCCCGTGCCCTCCCTGCTGACTAGGTAGGGGTAGCTGTTGCTCAGAACGACTCGTATAACGTCGGCTTTCGTTCCCTCGCGCCCCTCGATGTCGGGCAGGGGGTCCTCGCCATCGCGTAGCTTCTTCAGCATCATGTAGCGCAGCTCGTAGGCGACGGGCATGGGAGTGTATCTTTCAATGTCGAAGTCCAAGGCTGATCCCCGTGTTCTGATACAGTCGAGGTGCCAGCCTTAAAAAGCATCCCGACCGCCCCACAGAGGTCTTTTCAACTCATCCCGCCGACTTCTACTCGATTGGCATGGCAAAATCCTACGCGGAGACCGACAGGCGCATCATAGGGGAAGCCTACGGGGGCGGCGAGACGCTCGAGAACGTGACGATACTGTGTGACGACTACGATTCACGGTGGCCGGGTTCGGGGGATGATAAGGCATCCTGTGAGTACATGGCGGGAAAGCTCGAGGGTTACGGACTCGAGAACGTCCACCTCGAGAAGTTCACCATCCCCGGATGGAAGAGGGGACCAGCGAAAATCACCGTCCTCGAGCCCCGCCGCAAGGAGATACCCTGCATCGGGTTGCCCATGACCGCCGACGGCACCGTCGAGGCGGAGCTCGTCGACCTCGGCGAGGGCGCCGTCGACGTCTACGAGAACAGGCGAAAGGAGATCGAGGGCAAGATAGTGCTCGTCAGCAGCGCCCAGCCGCCGACTATGGCGAGATACCTGCACAGGAGCGAGAGGTACCAGAGGAGCGTCATGGCGGGCGCGGCGGGTTGGATATTCATGACCCACTACCCCGCATATGGGCCGCCTACTGGGGGCATCAGCCCGATCATACCCGGCGTCGGCGTAAGCTACGAGGACGGCGCATACCTCGCACGCGTGCTACACCGCAAGGGGCGCGTCAAGCTCCGCCTAGAGGTCGACTGCAAGAACCTGCAGGTCGACACCTGGAACGTCGTCGCCGACCTCCCCGGGAAGAAAGAGGGGGAGACAGTCGTCTACGGCGCCCACTACGAGGGGCACGACATAGCCGTCGGGGCACTCGACGACGCCACGGGAGCCGCCGTCGTCATGGAGACCGCACGCATACTCGCGAAGGAGAAGCAGATGAAACGCGGGATGCGTTTCCTGCTCTTCGGCGCCGAGGAGATCGGCCTCTATGGCAGCAGGGCGTATGTCCGCGACCACCCCGAGGATGTCGCCAACACCCGCTTCATGATGAACTTCGACGCCGCGGGGAGGTACGGGAAGCAGGGCTTTCTTCTCCACGGCTGGCCCCAGCTTGAGCCCTTCTTTAAGAAGATCACGTCCGCCATCGGTCCCGATATCCCGCTCTGGCAGGGCGTCAGCCCCTACAGCGATCACTGGCCCTTCTTCCTCAAGGGCGTCCCAACGGCGGGGATGGGAGACCCCGAGGAGAACAAACGCCTCGGCGGACGCGGCTTCGGCCACACGAGCTACGACACCGTCGACAAGGTCAACCTGCGCGCCATGCGGGAATGCGCCGCGAACGCGGGCATCGCCGCCGTGAGGATAGCAGACGCCGACGACTGGCCCGTCACCCTCCGCCCCCAGAAGGAGGTCGAAGCCTTCGTTCCGGCACAAGGCTTTAAGGAAACCGTCGAGCTCGGCGAGAAACTCAAGGCATACCTCAACAAGAAGCGGAAAACCCTCAAACCTGAGACACGTGACTACCTCGACCGCCTCACCGGCGGCTGGGATGAAGTAATCTAAGGAAATTTTTTTCTCTTATGTGTAGTAGCAGCTCATAAGCTACCTATCCGACTCGAAGACCTGCCCCGCACCGCGTAGCAGGTTCCTGATCGGCAGATGCTGCGGGCAGAGCTCCTCGCATCGTCCGCAGCTCGTGCAGTTCTTCGCGTACTGCTCCTTCTTGAGCTGCGAGGCGTACTTCGTCTTGACGGCGTTGTCCCTGTCCTTCATGTAGTACTCGTTGAAGAGGGCGAATATCTCGGGGATGGCGACTCCGCTTGGGCAGGGTGTGCAGTGCCTGCAGCCGGTGCAGCCGACGAAGCCCATCTCGCGGTACTTCTTCGCCACCTTATCGACGAGTTTCACGTCCTCCTTGGTGAGCTTGCCGACGCCGCTGCGCCCCGCAGCCCTGACGTTCTCGACAGTCTGCTCCATGTTGCTCATCCCGCTTAGGACGAGGCTGACCTCGGGGTGGTTCCAGACCCACTGGAGCGCCCACTCGGCGGGCTCCCAACGATGGTGTCCCTCCTTCCAGAGCTGCTTTATGGGTGCGGGGGGCTCGATGGCGAGGCGCCCGCCGGCGATGGGCTCCATGATGACTACTGCGAGCCCCTTCTTCGCCGCGTAACGGAGACCCTCTGTGCCCGCCTGATACTTGGTGTCCATGTAGTTGTACTGTATCTGGCAGAAGTCCCAGTCGTGGTAGTCGACTATCTCCTTGAAGAGGGGTAGCTCGTCGTGGAAGCTGAAGCCGAGGTGTCCTATCTTGCCATCAGCGATCTTCTTCTCCGCCCACTTGAAGACACCGAGGTCGCGTACCACGCCCCAGCGCTCCTTCCTAAGCCCGTGGAGCAGGTAGAAGTCTATGTGGTCGGTCTGGAGGCGCTGGAGTTGCTCGTTGAAGTACTTGTCGAAGTCATCGGCTTTGTTAATGAGCCAGCACGGCATTTTCGTGGCGAGCTTCACTTTCTCCCTGTAGCCGTCCTTGAGGGCTTTTCCGACGACTACTTCGCTCTGCCCCTTGTGGTAGGGGTAGGCGGAGTCGACGTAGTTGACGCCGTTATCGATGGCGTACCTGATCATCTTGATGACTTGGGGCTGATCGATGTTCGCCGTATCGTCACCGATGATAGGGAGCCTCATGGCTCCAAATCCGAGCGCAGACGGCTCGTAGTCGAGTTTTCCGAACTTGCGGTACTTCATATTGGGCACCAGAACATTGGTTGGAGTGGATCGGATACTTATAGAGCTTCCCCGGTGGATGGTCGGTCTTTTATTGCCAATGCACCCCTATCCTCTACGATCACATATGGAATCCGAGAGATACGACCGCATACTCGCGGTCATGAAGCGCAAGGTCCCAGACCGCGTTCCTTGGGCGCTCTGGGGCCACTTCCCCGCCTGCAAGTGGCTCAACGGCTACAGCTGGGAGAAGACGCTGCGCGACGGCGAGGAGTCCGCCAAGGCCCACATGGCGCTCCTACGCGAACTCGACTACAACATGGACCTGCTAAAGGTCACGCCCTACTACCGCTTCATGGCGATGCAGTGGGGGAGCAAGTTCGAGTTCATAAACAACGAGGAGGAGGCCGAGACCAAGGAGGTCACCGTCAAGAAGACGAAGGACTGGGAGAAGCTCTGGGTCCTCGACCCCAAGAAGGAGCTCCGCGAGTTCGTCAGGTGCAACGAGATACTCGCCCGCGACCTGAGGCGTGTGCCTTTCATCTACACGATACCGAGCCCCATCATACAGGCTATGAACGGCGTCTCCACCCCAGATCAGGTCCTCAAGGACATGAAGGAGAACCCCGACGCACTAAAGCAGGGGCTCGAGACGATCACTCAGACGACCATCGACTTCGCCAAGGCGTGTGTGGACGCGGGCGCGTCCGGCGTATTCCTCGGCATCGGTGGTGGCGGCCGAATTTGGAAGGAGCTGGACAAGAAGCAACTCGAGACCTACGCGCTGGGCTACGACAAGAGGGTACTCGACGCCGTCAAGTGCCCGATCAAGCTCATGCACATCTGCAGCACCCCCGCTGGCGACCCTAAGAAGCTGATGGAGGAGGGCTGGTTCAAGAAATACCCCGTCGACGCGATCAACTGGGCGAGCCACAGCTGGACACCTGTGAAGAAGGGCAAGGAGCTCTACAGTGACAAGTTCTGCATCTGCGGCGGGCTCGACCACGAGGCCGTGCTCCGCAAGGGGACGCCGAAGCAGGTCGAGGAGGCGGCGAAGAAGGCCATCGAGAGCTGCGCGGAGGGCGGCGGCTTCATGCTCGGCCCCGGCTGTACGGTCTTCCAGGACATGCCCATCGCCAACTACAACGCCGTCGGCAGGGCCGTCTGGAAGTACGGCGCCTACAAGAAGTAGCCCCAAAACGGCCCATTTTCTACGACCATTCTCCCCAAACCGGATTGTCCCATCGACGGCGGGGGATTTGGGACAGTCGCGTTAAAGGACACGCTTTTAAGCCCTAGGCATTATTCCCTACTCAGATCAGTTTCTGAAGGGAGCAGGGTGGCGGACGACCTCAAGCTGAAGGGCCCGGTAAGGGAGATTGGCATAATCAGGGACAGCGACAGGCACGACTCCTTCAACATCACCATAGGTATCACGATAAAAACGGAGGGGAAGGTGAGCTACGAGGAGGCGGAGCGCCTGTCAACGAAGTTCCGCCGCGAGTACCTCGGCAGGGACGTCGAGTTCCGATCCGTCAGCATCCCTTGCCCCGTCTGCGGGAAGATAATGAACAGCGAATCCGGCCTCAAGAAGCACGTCGCAATGAACCACCCTGAGAAGGTGGAGCTAGTCAATCCGCCCAAGGTGGCGGCGAAGCTGGAGAAGCTAGATAAGAAGCGAGGGAAGAAGGCGGAGAAACCCGCCAAGAAGCCCGGTAAGCCGGCGAAGAAGGCCACGCGCCGCAGGGGCAAGGCGAAGAAAGAGACACCGGTGAAGGTTGTCAAGGCAGGGAAGACCGCAGACGCCAAGAAGCCAAGGGCGGCGAAGACCGAGCCAAAGAAGGTGCGCACCGGGCTCAAGCCGGATATGCCGGAGCCGGCGAGGTCCCGAGTCAAGGTCGAGGCATATAAGCCCACACCAATGCTCGGCGTGCCCGCGAAGACGCCGCAGAAGGCGAAGCAGCTCACACTAGCCTAGCCCACTACCCTCGAGCTGTAGGGAAGTTTATAATAAGTTGATTGAGGGTGGAGCCCTAGACGGGATTTGGACCCGTGACCTACAGCTTACAAGGCTGCCGCTCTAGCCAGGCTGAGCTACCAGGGCACACCACCACAAATCACCGGAAGCCCACATAAATGTTTCACCCAAGCGAGGGGCGGCAAGACACTTATTCCACCGCATCCCCATGTCTCGGGATATCCATGACGGTAAAGATAACGCGTACCGAGGGCGACACGTTCCGCGCCGAGTCGGACGGCTACGTCGTCGTCAGCGGTAGGCTGAACGAGCAGAGCCCACCAGTAGGCATGTCACCGGGTAAACTGATGGTGGCAAGTTTGGGACTCTGTAGCGCCTTTCACGCCGCCTGGTTCCTGAAGCGGAACAGCATCGAGGCGACGCGCCTCGAGATCGAGGTGGATGAGACGAATGACAAGGAGCCGAGCAGGGCGGCGGGTTTCCTCATCACACTAAAGGTGGGGGCGAAACTGGATCAGAGACAGATCGAGGGACTGCTCACAGAGGTCAGGCGGTGCTACGTGGGCAACACTATGCGCGGCAACCCACGCTTCAGCTACGAGGTCAAGACCGTCTAGAATCCTTTTTCGCGTCTTTGAGCCACGCGAGGACATCGTCATAGATGTGTGGATCGTTTTAAGGTCCGCTGATTAGCGGTTTTTAGAAGGCATTATTTGAGAGTCGATGAGGTATAGTATTGGAATCAGGTTAGTGGTTGTATGGACAAGGGTAAGTTCGCTACTAAGGCCGTCCACTCGGGGCAGCACCCCGACCCGTCGACTGGCGCCGTCTCGGTGCCAATCTACGCGTCTTCGACGTTCGTCTTCCAGAACGCGGAGCAAGGCGCGGCGAGGTTCGCCGGAAAGGAGACGGGGTACATCTACAGCAGGCTCGGCAACCCAACTGTTAGGGCACTTGAGGAGAGCATAGCCGCGTTGGAGGGGGCCGAGGATGCCCGCGCCTCCGCCTCGGGTATGGCCGCCATTTCCACCGCCGCCATGGCGATCTGCAAGTCGAGTGACCACATACTCGCCGGCGACGCCCTCTACGGGGGCACACACAAGGTCTTCACCGACATCCTCAAGGGCTACGGCGTCGGGTGCACGCTCGTTGACACAAGCGACCTCGCAGCCGTCGAGAAGGCGATAAAGCCAAACACGAAGCTCATCTACATCGAGACGCCGTCGAACCCCCTCATGAAGCTCACAGACATGAAGGCGATCGCGAAGATCGCAAAGGCGCACGGCATAACTACCGTCGCGGACAACACCTTCATGTCCCCCTACCTGCAGCGCCCCATCGAGCACGGCGTCGACGTCGTCGTCCACAGCATCACGAAGAGCCTGAGCGGGCACAGCGACGTGGTCGGCGGCGCCATCGTAGGCACGAAGGCGTTCCTGAAGGCTATGGACCCCATGTACAAGAACATGGGTGCCACTCTCGGACCCTTCGAGGCGTGGCTCACACTCCGCGGCATAAAGACCCTGCACGTCAGGATGCAGCGCCAGACCGAGAGCGCGGAGAAGATAGCGAAGTGGCTCGAAGACCACCCCAAGGTCGAGTGGGTCAAGTACCCCGGCCTCAAGAGCCACCCCCAGCACACCCTCGCCAAGAGGCAGATGGATGGCTTCGGCAGCATGATGAGCTTCGAGGTCAAGGGCGGAGTCGAGGCGGGACGCAAGGTCATGAACAACGTCAAGCTTTGCGGCCTCGCCGTCAGCCTCGGCGCGGTCGAAACGCTGATCTGCCACCCCCCGACGATGACCCACGCCGTCGTGCCAAAGGAGGACCGCATAAAGGCGGGCATAAGCGACGGCCTCGTCCGCTTTAGTGTCGGCATCGAGGACATAGACGACATAATCGCAGACCTCGACCAGGCACTCGCCAAGGCATAGGCGCAGTAGCAGGGCTGGAAAGATTCATACAGCCCCACCCTTTTTCACTGAACCATGAGCGCAAAGATAGAGCGGATAGAGGGGACCAAGTTCAAGGCCAACGTGGGGGGCTTCGAGATAATCACCGGCAGGGCGAGCGACGACTCGCCACCCGAGGGGATGGCGGCGGGCGCCGTACTCTTCGCAGCCGTGGGACTCTGCACGGGAACGCGCCTCGTGGAGCAGATGAAGAACCGCGGCTGGCCAGTCGGCGCGGTACGCGTCAACGTCAAGCCCAAGGTCAGCAAGGACATAAACCGGGCCACCGAGATAGCCATGGAGGTCGAGATGGAGGCGGACCTCACCGAGGAGCAGAGACAAGAGATGCTCAGGGAAGCCGGGCGGTGCTTCGTAAGCAACACTATAAAGAATACGCCCGAGTTTAAGGTCGAGTTGAGACTTGTCTAGGCCGCCAGCTTCTGCTGCTCCTCGGACTCTGGGAGCCTGCCCAGCGCCTTCAACAGCTGGGCGTAATTGGCGTGCGCCCTCTTATGGTCGGGCTTCAACTCAATCGCCTTCTTGTAGTGCTCCTCCGCCTCAGGGAGCCGGTGTAGCCTGAATAGCGTATTCGCGTACAGGAAATGGCCGTCTGGGAAGGCTGGGTACAACCCGAGCGTCCTCCTGAAGTAGGTCTCGGCCTCAGCCAGCTTGCCCTGATCAAGTAGATTGAGCGCCATGTTGTACTGGGGTGTAGCCCAGCCCGGCTTTAGGTCAGCGGCCTTCCTGAGGTGTTCCCCGGCCTCCGCGACCCTCTTCCTCTCCCAGAGGAATACGCCGTAGTCGTTGTGGGCGTCGGGGGAGTCTTCGCGCATCTCAAGTGCCTTCTTGTAGAGTGTCTCTGCCTCCTCGGGGCTCGCCACCTTCATTGTGTTAGCCTTCTTCAGGGTCTCCGTCGGGTCGTTGAGGCGGTACCTGAGTTTGTCGTAGCGTGCCTTTACCTCGGGCCATTCGGGGCGTATCTCAAGTGCCTTCTTGTAGTGCTCCTCGGCCTCGGCGAACTTTCCGGAGCCCTCGAGGATTATGGCGTAGTTGAGGTGGGTCGCGGCGTCGCCGGGCTTCAACTCAAGTGCGTGCGCGACGTACTTCATCGCCTCGTCGTGTTGTCCCTTCTTCCACAGTATGACCCCATATAGGGAGTAGGCGTCGCCGCTAGTGTTATCGAGGAGTATGGCCCTGCGAACGCTCTCCTCGGCGTGTTCGAGGTCGCCCCTCTGCTGCAGCACTACGGCGAGCAGCAGCCTGTAGCCGGCGACGTCCGTCTCGGTGGATATCGCGTTTCGGATGAACCTCTCGGCGTCATCTAGGCGACCGTTCTTGATGAGGAACTGTGCGCCCATGCTTGTGAGTGCGACGTCTCCCGTACACGAGTCGAGTCCCGCCCTGAGGCACCTCTCCGCCTCATCCTTCTTCCCAAGCTTCTCGAGTATCTCGCAGAGGAGGACGTAGGCGGCGCCGACGCCCTGGTCGGCGAATACCGCCTTCCGGGCGTAGAACTCGGCCTCCTGATAGTCACCCTTGTCCCGGGAAGCTGATGCCCGAGCTATGAACTGCCACACTGGTTCGATGCCCAAGTCGACGCCCATGGAGCTTCCCTCTATTGTTTCATGGACCACGTTTAATGGGTTTCGAGTTTTAGGAACCTTCCCTGCCCCGCCTCGCCGCGGAAGTCCCCGCGGTCGTAGGTGAGAGTACCACGGACGAGGGTCATTAAGACTCTGCCCTTGACCCTGCGCCCCTCGTAAGGCGTCCAGCGGGTCTTGCCGTGCAGCTCCTCCCCCGCTATGGTCCACTCCTCGTTCGGGTTTACGACGACGAGGTCGGCGTCCGAGCCGACAGCTATCGTCCCCTTCCTTGGGTGGACGCCGAGTATCCTCGCTGGCGCCGTGGATGTTGCCTCGACGAGCCTCGGGAGTGTCAGTGTACCCCGGCTTACCTCGGTGAGTAAGAGGGGGAGCATGGTCTCAACGGCGGGGATGCCGGGGGGCGAGTCCCAGATGTTCTTGTAACCGGGCTGCTTCTCTTCGAGGGTGTGTGGGGCGTGGTCGGAGGCGACGGTGTCCACGAGCCCCGCGGAAAGCGCCTTGAGCAACTCAACGACGTCTCCCCTTCCCCGTATGGGCGTCCACTGCTGGGCGAGGGGGCCGAGATGCGCCGAATCCTCCTCGTTAAGGAACAGATGGTCCGGCCTCGCCTCCGCCGTCACATTGCCCTTCAACGCGCCGAGGACCCGAAGCGTCTCGACGGTGGAGACCTCACGGAGATGCGCGCGGACGCCGACGGACTCCGCCATCAACAGCCTCTTCGCCGCGGCTACCGACTCCGCCACGCGTGGGAATGATGAGTTGTAGTCAAGCAAGCCGTTCCTGCTCACGCGCCGCAGCCTCGCCACCTCGTGATCCACGATCTCCGCCTCCCTGCAGTTCATCAGCAGTAGGCCGCCTGCGTCCTTCACCGCCTTCATGGCGTCGAGCAGCATCCCCGCGTCGGTCAGCCCCGTCGGTTTGTCGCCCAACTCGTCGAATTCGGCGTAGGCTGTGGCTCCGAGTCTCTCGAACTCGGGGAGTGCGTCGAGGTTGTGGTCATTTAGGGCGACGGTGACGCCGTAGTCGACGAGCGCCTTGCCCCTGATGGTGTCTAGCTTCTGCTTGAGGGCGGCAGGTGTGTCGATGACGGGCGTGTTATTCGGCTCGTCGAGGACGGTCGTCACGCCACCAGCCACGGCTGCGCGGCTCCCAGTGTGGAAGTCCTCCTTCTGCGTCGCGCCGGGCTCCCTGAAGTGGACATGCATATCGACGAGCCCGGGGAGGATCATGTTGCCGTGGGCGTCGATGACCTCGTCGGCGGGGCTAGGGGTGCGTCCCATCCTCGTTATTACACCTCCCTCTGCGACGATGGCTCCCTCCCTGAGCGCCCCACCCGTAAAAATCCTAGCATTTACAATTGTGACGCTCAACGCGGCTCAAGACTGACTGCGCAAATGTTGGTTAAAAGATGGAGGCCCGAGCGGGATTCGGACCCGCGACCTACAACTTACGAGGCTGCCGCTCTGACCGCTGAGCTACCGGGCCACTCCACCATACGGGTGAAGCACCTGTTT
>DUKA01000092.1 GCA_013329615.1 Candidatus Bathyarchaeota archaeon | reverse complement strand
GGGTTGGAGAGTCAAGCACGTCTTAGCGAGGAGCGTAGCCGACACCAACCATATAGCGGGCCACGGCGGCGTCCCGACGCTCATCTGCGGACCGACCGGCGGCAACACCTGCGAGGCGAACGAGTGGGTCGACGTCGAATCACTGCTCCCGACGGCGAGGGTCTTGACGAGATCAGTGCTAGATCTGCTCGGTGTGCACTAGGATTAAGGGAAAAAAGGGGATTGAGTTACTCGTTTTCTTCGATGATGTCGCAGGCGATGCCTGTGGCGGAGAGGATGTATTTGGTGCAGTTGTTGACCCATAGGTTTCGTTTGTTGTATTCGTCGTAGTCGGCGGGTTTGGCTATGTCGAGTTCGAGTAGGGCGGGACACGTCAGTTCGCCGTGTTCCTTCTTGAATCTCTCCAGTAACTCGGTTGCGTACCAGTATGGGCGGCGGTCTTTGATCGGCTCGACTTTGTCCCTGCCGAATTTTATGCCGAGTCCGATGACGGCGCCGGTGACTGCGCCGCATGTTTCGCCGCTCCGCCCCATGCCCGCGCCGAAGCCCGTGGCGATCCTCGGTATGAGGAGGCTTTCGACGCCCTGTGTCTTGGCGAGCGCCATTAGGCAGGATTCGGAGCAGAGAAACCTCTGCGCCGCGTAGGACTCGGCTAGTTTGAGCGTCTCCTTCTTCGAGAGCATCTGCATCGGGGATTGTGTTGTGGTTGTGCGTGAATTGGTTTTCGGTCACCAGACACTAGGGACGGGCTGCCCGGTCCTGACGTTGACGAGCCCCCTGTCGGTGAGCACGATGCCCCACGGGAAGCAGGTGAGGAAGATGAAGGTCTGGGTGTCGACGGGGCTTGGGCCGAGTAGCTTGCCGGGGGACAGCTTCGCCGCCTCCGCGTTGACCTTGTCGAGCCCGGCGACGACCTCGGGGAGGGGCCTGTCGGTCATGAGCCCCGCTATCGGCAGAGGAACCTCCGCCTTGACGGCGCCGTCCCTGACGACCACTATCCCTCCACCCATCTCGGCGACGCGGTTGACGGCCGCCGCCATGTCGGAGTCGGTGGCGCCCACGACGCTTATGTTGTGGGTGTCGTGTAGCACGCTCATTGCGACCGCGCCGCGGGTGTAGCCGAGTTCCCAGAAGCTTATCCCCATACCTCCCCCGTCACGGCGGACTATTGCGACCTTGTTCACATCATGATTCAAGTCACGCTGGACGATGCCGCCCTTGACAGGTAGCTCCTTTGTTATCGGTTGGAGATCGGCACTGAAGTAGAATGGGTGCAAGACGGCCGCCTTGACCCGGGTCTTCCCGGCGTGTGCCTTTACCTCGAAGTCCTTGGCTGTGAGTGGCCTATGCAGCTTGATCGAGTTGAGGACGTAGGCTGGGGCGGGTCTTATCGGGATGTCTGCGATGAGTTTTCCCTTTTCGGCGACGATCTCGCCGTCCGCCATGACCCTGTTGACCTCGAAGGCTTTGAGGTCGGTGATGAATAGTATGTCGGCACGTCTCCCGGGGGCGATTATCCCCACTTCGTGCTCTTTGCGCCAGTGGCGGGCGTTGTTGAGCGTCGCTAGCTGTATAGCGGTCACCGGGTTGAGACCCTCCTCTATGCAGATTCGCAGCTCGTAGTCGAGGTGCCCGAGTTGGCTTATCCTCTCGGCTGGGCGGTCGTCGACGCACATGCCAACCATCTGCCAGTCGACGCCCGCGGCGACCAGCTCGCGGATCGCCTGTCGGGCGTCCCGTGGCTTGAGTTCTAGGAAGCAGCCGCGTTCGAGTAGTGCGAGTGCCTTGGCGCCATCGCCGGAGAAGTGTGTCGATGAGACGCCGGTTGCAAGGAAGGCGTCTGCTTGGGGTGGCGATGGGACGCCGTGCCCCTCGACGACCTTGCCCGAGGCGAGCCCCGCCTCGATGACGCCGTGCAGCCTCTCCTCGCCGCCGAATAGGGCGGTGTAGTCCATGACCTCGTCGACCCCCGCCACGCCGGGGAACTTCAATGCCTTCTCCGCCTCTTTCCTCCCGATGTATGCGCCGGCTGTCTCGTAGGGGGTCGGGGGTGTGGCGGAGCTGAGCCCAACGAATATCTTCTGTGGCAGCCCCTCCGCCTCCTCGAGGAGGTACTTGACGCCGTCGAGCCCGAGGGGGTTGCATATCTCATGACTCCCCTCGAAGAGCGTGGTTGTCCCGTGTGGGAGGGTGATCTGCGCGTGGCGACGCGGGCTCAGGCGGCTGCTCTCAATGTGGTAGTGGGCGTCGACGAGACCAGGGACGAGGTAGGCGCCTCCCGCGTCGATGACCCTCGTCTTTTTACCCGTCTTCGGCTTATCCCTCGAAAGCGCGACTATCCTCCCGCCGCTTATCAAGACGTGGAAACCATCGATGAGCCTCCTCGTGGCAACGTCGACGAGTATGCCGTTCTCGACGACCGTATCGGGTGGGACGCGACCCAACGCGACCTCCATGAGCCTTCGGCGTTCGGACAATGGAATCGACCCTCGCCTGTGAATGGGCGGGGTCGCCGGATAAGAGGTTACCCCGGTGGCTACCACCAGAGCTCGTAGCGCATCTGCTTTCTTCGGATGCCGAGGGTGCGGAGCACGTCGACGAGCTCGTGTATCATGGCGGGGGGTCCGCAGATGTAGTAAAGCGCCTCGGTGTCGACACCCGCCTCGCGGATGAGACCCGCGTCGATCTTGCCGACGCGCCCCCTCCACCCCTTGGCGTCGTCGGTCACCGTGAGCAGCGCCTTCATGCGCGGGTTGCTCCGGGTCGTGGCCTCTATCTCCTCCCTGAAGATGAGCTCGGAGGCGCTGCTGGCGCTGTAGACGAGGGTAGCCTTCGCTGTGTCTCCTTCGGCTATGTACCTGAATATGCTCATGTGTGGCGCGACGCCGATGCCGCCGGCGAGGAGGACGACGTTCTTCGCGGCGCCCGCCTCGTAGAATATCTCCCCGTTCCCCCCGTCGACCTGCACCGCCTCGCCCTCCAGGGCATCGGCGTGTATGTGCCTCGTCACTGGGTTCTCCCCGACGTTCTTTATGGCGAGGTCGAAGTAGCCGCGCTGGAGCGGGCTGCTTGTCATCGAGTAACCCGCGACCTTGTGCTCCCCGGCGATGTCGGCGTAGAAGTCTATCCACTGCCCCGCCTTGAACGCAAAGTCGCCACGTGGCTCGATGCGGAGCGTCTTGATCGTGGGGGTTGCCTGCGTGATGTTCGTTATGACGGCGGGGATCATGGAGTTGATATGCCCGCGGGGGTAAAAAAGGGGATCAGCCGAGCTTTTTTGTAGCTGACTCTAGCCTGTCGAGCCCCTCCTTCATGATCGCCTCGCTCGTGGCTATGCAGATCCGGAGGTGGTTCTCGCCGCGTGGCCCGAAGCCTATGCCGGCGCTGAGGCCGACCTTGTGCTCCTTGATGAGTCGTTCGGCGAGTTCCTTGCTTGGGATTCCGAGGTCGAAGCGGGGGAAGGGCACATATGTCCCCTCTAGGTCGGGGAACTTGACGCCCTTCATCCCGTTCATCCTCTTGGCGCAGAGGCTCCTAATCTTCGTTAGGTGCTTCATCATGTCGCGGCGCCAGTAGTCGGTCGCTGGCCCGAGCATGACGGGGGCGATAGCCTTGGCGAGTGTGTTCGAACCGCGCTGAATGCCTGTCGATTGCTTCCTCATCTCCGCCATCATCGCCTTGTTCGTCGTCGCCATGTAGCCGAGCTAGAGCCCGGCGACGCCAAAGGTCTTACTGAAGCCCCAGCTCGTGAGTGTCAGGTCACTGACCTCGGGGCCGAGGCTGGCGATGCTGATGTGTTTGTGGTCGTCGAATACTATGTCCTCCCAGAGTTCGTCGGATACTATGTTGATCTTCTTGTCGACGGCGATGTCGGCTATGGCCTTGAGTTCTTGTTTGGTCATGACGCGTCCGGTGGGGTTGTGTGGGTTGCATACGCCGATGAGGCGCGTCTTCTTGGTGACGAGTTTCTTCAGCTTCTCCTCGTCGAACCTGTAGCCATCGTCTTCGAGTAGTTCCCAGTAGACGGCTTTGGCGCCGGTGGCGTCTATCCCGTTCTTGAAGGGCGTGTACATGGGGTCTGTGAGTATGACCTCGTCCCCCTGCTTGCAGGCGTATTTAGCGGCGAGCCAGAGGCTGGGGTCGACGCCCTATATGACCTGTACGTCCTCGGACGTGACCGCGATCTTGTTGAAGCGGGCGATCTTCTCAGCCATCGCCGCCTTCGCCGCGGCGTCGGTGTTGTAGAAGACGTCCTCCGCCTCGACGGCGTCTCTTAGTGCCCGCTTCACCTCGGGGGCTATGGGGAAGTCGGGGGCGGCTATCCACATGGGTATGACGTCGGGTGGGTTGGTGTGCCACTTTAGCCCCGGCACCTTGAGCATCGACTCCACCGTGGAGGAGTTGAAGGGGTCCTTCTTAGGCATGTGTATCAATGATAGGCGGGGGTCAAGGCGTTAATAACAGGAGATGCCATTCAGCCGCCTCGAAGCCTCCACCAGAGACCCAGCGCCTTCGACCCCATACGGTAGGAGTCGCGGAACAGCTTGACCTTCGTGCCCTTCCCCTCGACCCAGTCGACGGGTATCTCGACGATCTTGAGCCCCCCGCGGTGCCCCCTGATGAGGACCTCCGTGTCCCAGAACCAGTGGTTGTCATCCACCTCATCGATATACTCCATTAGGCGCGCCCTGTCGAAGGCTTTGAAGCCGCACTGGTGGTCGTGCACTGGGGTGCCGAACAGGGTCCGGATGAGTGTGTTGTAGCACTGTGAGGCGAGGCTTCTGCGCGCCGAGCGGGTCACCCTGCTATCTGGTAGCATACGCGAACCCGTGGCTAGGTCGGCGCCGCCCCGTACTGCGTCGACGAGTGGTCGAAGCTGCGTGATGTCCGTGGCGAGGTCGACGTCCATGTAGACGAGGACGGCTCCGCGTGCGTATTTGAACGCCCTGTTCAGTGCCTTGCCCCGGCCGAGGCGCTCGACGCTGTGAAGGTGGCGCACCTCGGGGTGGACCACGGCTAACCTATCCGCCAACTCGTCAGTGCCGTCGCTGCTGCCGTCCTCGGCGACTATGATCTCGAAGTGCGGAGTGATCCCGTGGAGTTCTTCAAGGGCTGAGGATACCGCCCTCTCAAGCCCCTCCGCCTCGTTGTAGGCGGGGAATACTAGGCTCACATCAGGTTGACTCATCTCAGAACCTCCAGTCCCTGAACCAGTGCAGGTAGCCGCTGTACCACTCGGGGATGACCATCCCGGAGATGACGGGGAAGAACATGGTGAAGAAGGCGATCGCCACGGCGAAGAGGAGTACGATCCACTTCCTCTGCCCGGGCTTGTACCACAGCTCGTGCACGAGTCCCGCGGTTGCGAGTGCGAGCAGGGGGACCTCGGCGTAGTAGTGGTAGATGAAGAGGTAGCGGGAGATGAAGGTGTAGGGGAGTAGCTGGGATACGTAGAGGGCGCCGAGGAAGAGGTGGGGCCACTTCCTCTTGTAGCCGTCGACGAGCGAGACGATCACCGCGGTGAGCCCGACCCACCAGAGGAGGGGGTTGCCCATGGCGGAGATCGTCGATAGCATGCCCCCGGGGAGCCTTCTAGTGTAGAGCCACAGTGGGTTGAGCGTGATCGGCCACTCCCACCAGTCGGTGGAGTTCGGGTGGTTATAGTAGCTCATGTTGGAGTGGAAGCCGAGCATCGACCACTGCTGCGCCCAGATGTCCCCGGGGCCGTGCCCCTGTGCCGCGTAGGGGATGAATGAGGCGAAATAGACGACTGCGCCGATCGTAGGCACAAGGCACACGATAATAAGGATGGGCTTCGCCAGCGACCTTAGGCGGTTGAGGGCTCCCTCTACGGGGGATGGACCTAGGAGACCCGCGGCGAGGAAGAGTAGCGCCTCCCCGACGAACCCGAAGATCGCGATCCACTTCACCGAGAAGGCCAGAGAGAAGCAGACGAGCGCGGCTACGATGAGCCGATAATCAGGCTCTCCCCCACCAGCCATCTTCTCGTAGTTGAGGTAGAAGAAGAGCGTCGAGAGCAGTATGAAGAATACGAGGTACGTGTCGACTGTCCCCATGCGGCTCATCGTGTAGTGCATGAAGTCGAGGGCTAGGAGAGCGGAGGCGACTGTTGCCGCCGCGCGCGTCTTGAAGATTGCGAGTCCGAGGGTGTAAATCACGGGTACCATGAGGGCGGCGAAGACGACGCCCATTATCCTCCACCCGAAGGGGTTGAACCCGAAGACGACTAACCCCACAGCTATGATGAGCTTGCCCAGCGGGGGATGCGTGTTCTCCGCCGTCGGCTCCTGCCCGTCGAGAATCTGCTGCGCGGCCCTTACGAACAGCTCCTCGTCGAAGAACATCTCTGATCTGTAGGTCGGGGAACTCTCGACTAGGCCCTGCTCGTCGACGAGGTTCGTGTAGGTCGTGTCTCCTGGGGCATCGCATTCTATGCTCTCGATGCCGACCAGCTTCCCGTCTGTGTCCACCGCGGCGACTTCGAGTATGTCGCCCGCGGGGAAGTAGAAGTGAATCCTTATCCGGTCCGTGGTCTGACCGAACTTGACGTGCAGCCAGTGGTAATAGCTGTGGTCGTTTATCCACGCCTTGTCGGACCAGCCGTCCCCGCGTGGGACCGAGAAGCTCGCCGTGAAGTTCGAGTCAGTCCTCGCGTATAGGCAGATTCTGTCGATTGTCTTGTTTCCATTCAGGTTGAGCGTGATGGTCTCCTGCTGGATGCTCCACGGCGTTGAGGGTATTCGCGTCTCCCCGAGATTGTAGGCGGCGACGATGAAGAAC
>DUKA01000144.1 GCA_013329615.1 Candidatus Bathyarchaeota archaeon | reverse complement strand
GCGGATACACCGCCTGGTGAGTCCCGTTTTAATATAACCCTCCTGTCCCTCCCCTTTAAAAGAGCCTAAGTATTATTATTTTTAAACATTAAAAGGCTCTAACTCTCAGGGAAACGCATTGAACCTAGAGATAGTTTTCCCAAAGAATGGAACGAAAATCACATCTCTGACAGCGATAGGACTTCTCGTCCTATCCGCGCTGCTTCCAGCGATGATGGTAAGCACCGTCACGCCGCCCACCCTCGGAGGTAACTACGGCAGCATAGACGGCGTCCTCGGAACTGACACCTACACACTCTACCCCTGAGACGAGTCAAGCGCCAACGTCGGCTTCTCAAAGTACGGTGAACTCATCAACCCCGTCGACGGCATCGGTCTAGAGTATAAGGGCATCGACGTCCTCGCCAACCCCGTGGTTCCTCAGAGCGAGTGGAACAACGGCTGGCTCAGGGATATACACTGGGTCGACAACGGATGCCTGCAGAACGTCTAGGCATACGCCCTCTACTCCGACTGGACAGCCACCGGCGTAGACGGGCCGTGGCGCCAGAACCAGCTCAGCTACGACGCCTCCGCCCCCGGCGACACCCACGGCGGACGCCGAACAAGCGGGTGGGCCACCTCAGACCCAATACAGGTAATCTACGACGGCCCACGCAAGGCCATCTACCTGCTCAGGACACACATCTACGACAAGGCACCAGGTGAACCCGGAGGCTGCGAACTCGTAGAACTCACCATACAACTCGTCTTCGACAAGGTACAGAAGGACGTAATGGAGATCAGTGACGTCAAGCGCATCTGCGGACCCGACAAAGTCGTCGGCCCGCTCCAGATCGAGTTCAGCCAGAGGGGCGAGTGGGACCTCGGCGACACCACCCTCAACAACCCTAAGACCTACGCCGAGTTCTACAACAACCTCAAGACATGCTACGACACGCACCCCTTCTACCCCGCAGATGAAGACGTGACATACGACCTCTGCCAGATGCTTAACACCGAGACGGACATCGTCGTATACGCCGCCTTCTGGCCGCATCTCACGTCCAAGTGGGTTGACAAATTAGTCGACATACAAAAGGTCGACATGTTCGGCCTCGTCGTCTACGGCTACACCGCCGAGGACACATACTACGCCTGCTACGCGGCGGCCTACTCGAGTGGTTCCAGACCCTACACTGCGGCGTAACAATCGTCGTCATCGAGATCGACTACGACACCCTGCACCCCGTCGCATTCTACATAAAGGAGTGCCTCGGACCCTTCACCGAGTCCACCGGCTTCTGCACCAGCTTCAAGACATTCGCCTACGAGCAGAACCTCAACGGGGCCGCCGCCACGGTGACGTCGGAGGCCACCCAACGGGAACTCTGCTACAAGCTCGAAGTCTCGTGGTGCGGACAGGTACACCCAGACCCATAGAACCCCATTTCTCTCCTTTTTCTCAACCAGCCCCCCTAGGGCTGAGGCCGCTCCCTGAGCTGCCAGACGAGCAGCAGGTTGATCAGCAGCATCCCCGCCCCAACGTAGAAGGCGGCCACGTAGCCGAAGGGCACACCCGCGAGCGTGAGCAGGCTGCTGAAGACGATGGGCCCGACGACGCCACCGAAGTCGAAGAAGGTCCTATAGGTGCCTATCGCCATGCCGCGGCTCTCGGCGGAGACCGAGTCGGCTATGAATGCGGGCGTCACGCCGTAGACTATGCCCCAGAAGAAGCCATTCAGGAACATCAGGGGCAGCATCCACTCGAACACCCCAGTGAAGCTGAGGCCGATGAGGCTCACGACGCCCACGACGAAGCCGAGGGCGAGGACCCTGCGCCGCCCGAACCTGTCAGAGAGGCTCCCACCGAGGAGGTTCCCCGCTATGTTCCCCGCGGTGCTCAGCGAGACGAGGAGCCCGTACCCCGCGAGCGTGAAGGCAAGCTGCTCCGTCACATAGAGGGGCATCAGCGTCCCCATGAGGCCGTTATTCATCATCATGCAGACGAAGTTGATCAGGCAGCACGCCAGAAGCGTCCTGTTGAGGAGCCCCCTGAGGACGACACGGTTGGGCAGCACGGAGCGGAGGTCGATGCGCGTGGTCGGCTGCGGCTTGCCCTTGACGAGGAGGACGACGCCTAGGGCGACGAAGCCGACCGCCGTGCAGAGGAGGAAGATGGTGCGCAGCCCCACGGCCGAGGCGAGGAAGCCGCTCGCCGTCTGCCCGAGGAAGCTGCCGGTGAGTTCCACCGCCTGGAAGAGGCCCAGGTAGCGGCCACGCGTCTTGTTCGGGAAGAGGCTGCTCACGTATGTCATGCCTATGCAGAAGAAGCTCGCGTCACCCACCCCCCAGAGGGCACGCGCTATGATGAGTATCCATATGTCCCCCGTCCAGTAGCTCGCGAGGGCCCCGAATATGCCGAAGAAGCGACCGATGATGAGGAGCCTCCTTATCGCCACCTTGTCACTCAGGACACCGATGGGGAACTCGGCCAGCATCCTGACTACGAAGTAGCCGGAGACCGCGAGGCCAACGAGGAAGATGGGGGCCGTGAAC
>DUKA01000118.1 GCA_013329615.1 Candidatus Bathyarchaeota archaeon | reverse complement strand
TAGATCCCCTGAGAATGGCGCGTCTGACTCAAGCTCCGCCGAGGTGAGAACCGCTCCCAGTCTCACTTTTGGACCATACTCCCTCGTGATGACTACGGTGTTCTTCCCCTGCATGCCCAAGCCTGCAAGAGTTGCAGCGCGCTTTAAAGGCAATCCGCCTGCTGGGACAGCGTCGAATCCCAACTCCCTGAGCCATCCGGCTAGTTGCCAAGCCTTCCTGCCAACGACCTCGGAATAGAGTTGATGGAACTCGAATGACTCCCCCTTTTCGTGGAGACCTATTCCCCTCCATCGGGGGTCTAGGGTATGTACGTTGAATATTGGGTCCCAGATGTGGTATCCAACAACTACGGCGGACTTGACGGTGGGAAGCTCCTCCTCCGCCTTCACGAGCGTGTGCACGCCCTCGACGTCTCCCGTCGGGAGGCTCCTCAACTGGTCTAACCCGATTACACCGACGAGGGCGAAACCCATTTCCCTCGCCTTCTCCTTGACCTCTCGGCTCGTAATCATACGATTAAACCCATCTCCAGAGGCACCCATATCGTTATCGCAGTCATGTGACGTGAAAACCCCAGTAAAACGGGCTCCACGCTCCCGCCCCGCGTCTGTAAATACAGCAATTACGCGAAACTTTGCAGCATTTACTACGTGGATACTGTTATATCCCGCGAGAGGAGAGTTAAGCGGATTCATCAAAGGGAGAAGACCACGTTGATGGAGATCAGGTTCCACGGAAGGGGCGGCCAAGGCGCCGTCACCGGAGTTAGGCTCCTCTCGACTGCAATGTACTACGAGGGCAAGTACACCCTCGGCATCCCAATGTACGGCACCGAGAGGCGCGGAGCACCGGTCCAATCATTCCTCAGGGTCAGCGACGACAGGATCTACGAGCGCGACCTCGTCCACGAGCCGGACATGGTCGTCGTACTAGACCCCCTCCTCGCAAAGACCGTCCCCGTAACACAGGGACTAAAGAAGGGCGGACTCGTCCTCGTAAACCACCCACACGGAGGTCTCGAGACGGGCATCGGCGGACCATACAAGGTCGCCACAGTAGACGCCACAAAGGTCGCGATGGAGACCATCGGCAGACCCATCACCAACACCGCCATCCTCGGCGCGTTCGCAAAGATCACGGGTATGGTCAAACTCAAGAGCCTCGAGGAGGCCGCCCACCACCAGTGGAGCGGACGCATCGGCGAGATGAACATCAAGGCGATGCAGAAAGCCTACGACGCCACCACCCCCATCGTCGACGTCTCCAAGGTTAAGATGGAAGAGGTAAAGCTCGAGGGCCGCGCACGCAAGGCGGGCGAGAGGGACGTCTCCAGCTGGAGGCTCTACCGCCCAGTCTTCAACGACGCCAAGTGTGTCGGTTGCCGCCGCTGCTTTATACTCTGCCCCGAGGTCGCAATCAGCATGCAGAACAACAAGGCCGCCGTCAACTACAAACACTGCAAGGGCTGCGGAATCTGCTACGAGGAGTGCCCAACGAAGGCGATCAACTGGGTCCAGGAGACCATCTAAGGAGGAGAATGATACATGCCAGAAAAATTCGAGGTTATGGTCGGTAACAAGGCGGTAGCCCACGTCGTAAGGCTCGCAAGGGCGAGGTTCATCTCCGCCTTCCCAATCACCCCCCAAACAACCATCGTCCAGTACATTGCCGACATGGTAGCCAACGGGGAGATCGACGCAGAATACGTCACGACAGAGGGCGAACTCACAGCTCAGGCATCCGCGTTCACCGCGGGCGCCGCCGGCGTACGCGCCTTCACGGCAACCGCAGGACCGGGACTTCTCTACATGCACCATCCGATGCTCGCAACACGCAACAACAGGGTCCCACTAGTCATGGCCCTCATGCACAGGGGCGTAAAGGGAATGGACCCCGACCAGACCGACATGATGGCGCAGCGCGAGACTGGCTGGATGATGATGGAGTGCGAGAGCGGCCAGGAGATACTTGACACCGGCCTCATGGCGTACAAGATCGCCGAGGACGAGCGCGTCCGCCTCCCCGTCATCTTCGCGGGCGACGGCTACATACTCAGCTACACCGACGAGCCCATTAACATCCCAGACGAAGCGAAGGTCGACGCATTCCTACCCCCCTACAAGACAACGATCCCCCTCCTCCCCAACCAGGGACCTGAGAGCAAGGCGTACCAGATGAAGGCGTGGAGCGTCGGACGCGACCCACAGGCAAGCTTCCAAGACGACCAGCAGGCGATGGAGAACGCCAAGAAGGTCATCAAGGAGGTCAACGCCGAGTACAAGAAGATGTTCGGCCGCGGCTACGGAAACGGCCTCGTCGAGGAATACAAGACGAAGGACGCAGAAGCAGTCATCGTCGCCATGGGCACGATCGCGAGTACGGGGCGCGTTGCGATCGACAGGCTCCAGGCGGAGGGCAAGAAGGTCGGGCTCATAAAGCTCAAGACCATAAAGCCCTTCCCCGCCGAGGAGTTCGAGAAGCTCGGCCCCAAGTTCAAGGCGATGGGCATCATCGACCGCAACATAAGCATCGGCTCCGGAGGATGGACATTCGGCGAGATCAGGAACGCCATGTACGAGCTCGACGAGAGGCCCAAGACGCTCCAGTTCCACGCTGGACTCAACGGCAAGGAAGTCCGAGTACAGGACATCATGAAGATAGGCGAGAAGACCCTCAAGGCCGCAGGCGGCGCGAAGGTCGCTCCCCTAGTGGAGTGGGTCTAAGGAGGATAATGAAATGAGCAAACCAGTTCCACTCGTGAAACTAGACGAGAAGGAGTACATCGCAGCTGCGAACCAGTCCTGCCAGGGCTGCACAGGCGCATCCGTCGCAAGGATAGTCGCCAAGGTCCTCAAGGACAAGATGGTCCGCCAGGAGGTCGCCTGCTGTGGACCAGCATTCGGCAACCTCGAGCAGCCGAGCATCTACGGAGAGGTCTTCGAGGGCGCAGGCGCAATGTCCACGGGACTCGCCCACGCATTCAAGAGAATGAACCGCGAGGACGCGATCGTCACCACCATCGTCGGTGACGGAGGCACGACCGACATCGGGTTCCAGGGCCTCTCGGGCGCCGCTGAGCGCAACGAGAACGTCCTCTGGATCTGCTATGACAACGAAGCGTACATGAACACAGGTGGCCAGCGCAGCAGCGCAACCAGCAAGTACGCCGAGACCACGACGACCCCAGTCGGCGAGTTCAGCCGAGGCAAGAAGGAGAGGAAGAAGAACGTCGCCGCCATGGTCGCCTTACACAGGGTCCCATACATGGCGACAGCAAGCATCGCCTACCCCGAGGACTTCATCGGGAAGCTCGAGTACGCCAAGAACATCAAGGGCTTCCGCTTCATCCAGATCTCAGCGCCATGCCCGACGGGCTGGAGATTCGAACCACAGTACGCGGTTAAGATCGCGAAGGAGATGGTCCTCAGCGGCATGTGGCCACTCTACGAGGTCATCAACGGCGAGGGCTTCCGCATCACATACAAGCCCAAGGAGCTCAAGCCGGTGAAGGACGTCCTCAAGATGCAGGGCAGATTCCGTCACATCACTGAGGACGAGATAAAGGACACGCAGGACGACGTGACCGCCTACTGGAACCGCCTCATCGCCAAGGACGGTAAGGAGTTCTTCTAAACTCCTAACCCCTTGCAATTTCTTTTAATCACTTTTTGTCCGTTAGAATCAGCGAATAGTTTCTACTAGTTATTTCTGCGAAGAATTTTTACACATGGATATTATTCTCTATACCAACATAAACAATATATGCAATCATTATAATAATTACTGATTCCTCTTGCCGTACTTTGGGATACAGGCGATGGCTCAGTCGGTGCCAGCATGGTGAAGATACTCCTCTTGGGTCTGTCGGGTGATACTGGTTGTCAGGTAGCCACGGTGGGCCTACACGAGACACTTCTCGGCATACTCAAGGCGAACGAGTTGGTCTACGCTCCCACACTCATGGATGCTAAGGAGATCCCGGAGAAGATCGACGTCGCGATAATCGAGGGCGGCGTCCGCACCGAGCACGAGATCGAAACTACAAAGAAGATCCGTGAACGCTCCAGTATTCTCATCACTCTTGGCTCTTGCGCCTGCTTCGGAGGCGTACCCGGACTCGCCAACCTGCAACCCGGGGAAGAGCTCTTAAAACGAGTCTACTCGCAGAAAGGTACAATCCCCGCGCAGATGCCAAAAATTGATCGGTTGTTACCCAAGCAACAGGCTATCGGTGACTATGTTAAAGTCGACTTCAAGATACCCGGATGCCCACCCGAGACTACTGATATCGCCTCGGTACTCACGACTCTGCTGAGCGGCGGGACCCCCGAACTCTGCAAGACGGACGTCTGTGAACTCTGCCCACGCGAGCGCATAGGTGTGTACAGCAAGAAGCTCAAGAGGATATACGAGGAGGTCGATGACCCAAAGAGATGCCTACTCGAGCAGGGCTTCCTTTGCATGGGACCGGCGACGATGGGTGGATGCGGCGCCCCCTGTCCCAAGGCTGGCATGCCTTGCGATGGTTGCCGGGGACCCACTGCGGCTAACAGCGATCAGGGTCTCACCATGCTTGATGCCTTGACGAGCCTTACACGAGAGGCGAACGAGAACTTCAGCCTCCCACAATACGTGGGGACCCTTTACAGGTACACGTACCCCAGCAGCAGACTCGCCAAGGTTCTCAATGGAGGCGGCAAAAAATGACCGAAACTATTACCATCAACCCCCTGACGAGGCTGGAAGGAACCGGAAGGGTGAAGATCGAGGTCGAGGGTGGCGCACTCAAGAATCTGCAGTTTAGCGTGGCGGTTGGTCCCAGATTCTTCGAGTATCTCCTTACAAACAAGCAGGCGGAGGATGCCCCTAGGATAAGCGAACGCATCTGCGGGATATGCTACGTCAACCACCACCTCGTGGCGGTGAAGGCGGTCGAGGACGCCTGGGGCGTACAGGTACCCGAGGTCGCGACCCTATTGCGTCGCACGCTAAACGCCGCCAGCTTCATAACCAGCCACACCCTCCACCTCGCCTTCCTCGCATTACCAGATCTAATCCCAATAGAGAACCGAAACGTGTTGGGTGTCGCCGAGGCGAACCCCGAACTCGCATCGACCGCATTACAACTCCATGAATATGGGAACAGGGTCGTAACCGAGATCGGCGGTAGGCTCGTACACGTGGTCACGAGCGTCCCCGGTGGTCAGACCAAGGGAGTCGACGGCGAGGCGCGCTACAAGCTCCTCAGGGAGGGACGCGTGGCCCTCACGAACGTGAAAAAGATAGCCGACGCCATCTTCTCACTATACGAGAAGCGTGCAAACGATCCCTCCGAGTACATGGGATTAGAAACACCCTACATGGGGTTGGTTACAAAGGACGGCGGATACGAACTCTATGACGGTGAGATAAGGGTGAAGAACGGCGAGGGCATAAATCTCCTCCAGTTCCCCGCACAGGACTACTACAAACGCCTAGAAGAAACAACGAGCGAACACAGCTTCACGAAGATACAATATCTGAAGGACTTAGGCTCAACCAAGGGCTTGATGAGAGTAGGCCCTCTTGCCCGGATCAACGTCATAGACAGGATGCAGTGGAGCACAGCCGCCGACTACCTCAAGGCGTATGAGAAGATGTTCCGACGCCCCACCGACGATACGGCCGCGTACAACCTCGCGAGAACCGTAGAACTCGTCGCATCTGTAGATGAGGTCCTCAACGGACTCGAAAACGACCATATAATGTCTGAGAGGACACGTGAACCCGTCAAGGCGAAGGCCGGCACTGGATACGCCTTCGTCGAGGCTCCACGCGGCCTCCTCTTCCACAGCTACGAGATAGACGAGAAGGGCATCATCAAGGCGGCGAACATCGTCGCCCCGACAACCTTCAACCATAAGAGCATAGAGAACAATCTCCGACGCTGGGCTGAAGCGCACGCCGGCGCCTTCGAGAAGAAGGAGACTCGACAGGACGCCATGTGGGGGATAGAGAAGATAGTGCGCTCCTACGACCCCTGCCTGAGCTGCAGCGTACACATGGTCGAAGTCGATCTCACGGTAGATGGTGAGAAATTTTCAAACAGGAGGCAGACCCAATGAGCGTCTTCGTAGTCTTCGAAACCTTCGGCGAGACCCTTAAGGAGAGGCTGGACATCGACGCCTTGGAGAAGTATGTATCAAAGATCGATGGCGTCTACGATACCTTCCAGACTCCACTACTCAACCAGAAGACAATGCTTGATAAAATAAACGAGGTCAAGCAAAACGGCGGCAAAGACGTGAACAGTGTCGTCGCCGTGACTGGTTCGAGGGTTCGCCTCGAGAAGCCCTTGCAAAGGGCTATGGAGGGCGCGGGGCTCGACCCGAACCAACTCGTGATCACGAATGTGCGCGAGCAGTGCGCCCTTGTTCATGAGAAGGCTGAGGCCACTGAGAAGGCGAAGGGTCTGGTCAGAGTCGCCATCGAGAAGGCGAGGCTCAGTACGCCCTTGGAAAGGAGGATAGTGCAACGTTTCAACGAGGTCCTCGTGATAGGTGGAGGCGTATCTGGAATACAGGCTTCCCTCGACCTCGCGAAGCTCGGCGTGATGGTCCACCTCGTCGAGCGGGAGCCTACTATCGGCGGAATGATGCCGCTCCTGGGCAAGACCTTCCCCGAAGATAGCTGTGCTATATGCATCGGCGGACCCCGAATGATGGACGTCGGGAATGAGCAGAGCATAGAGCTACTCGACAACAGTGAGGTCGAGGTCGTCATCAAGATGCCCGTCGGGTACCGCGTACACGTGAAGAGGAAGCCCCGATATGTCGATGCTGAGAAGTGTGTAGCCTGTGGCCAGTGCACCGAGAGGTGCCCCGTGAGCGTTTCGGACCTGAGTAATGGAGGCATCAGCACGCGAAAGGCGGTCTACCTCCCTAACCCCAACGCCATACCGAGGAAGCACATCATAGACCCAGAAGCCTGTCTCTACCTCACCAAGGGCAGCTGCCGCCTCTGTGAGCGCGTTTGCCCCAATCAGGCAATCAACTTCAAGGACGAGGAGAAGTTCAAGGACCTCTACGTCGGCTCAATAATCGTAGCCACGGGCGTCGATAACTGGGACGCACGCAAGCACCCCAAATACGGGGTCCAGTATAAGAACGTGATAGACCAGTTCCAACTCGCCAGATATCTCGACGGTGAGGGCCCGACGGCGGGCATACTCACCAAGCCGAGTGACGGGCAGAAGCCAAAGAAGATAGTTATGATCCAATGCGTTGGCAGCCGCGACCCCGAGATCAACCCATGGTGCAGCCGATATTGCTGCATGGCGGCCATGAAGCACGCCGAGGAGATAAAGCTCCACCAGGGCGCCGACATCGACATCTCCATACTCTTCAAGGACATACGCGCAGGCGGAAAGTACTACGAGGAGTTCTATAACCGCGTTAAGACCAACAGCATCAACTTCATCCATGGAAATCTAGACGTCGTCAAAGAGGCCGAAGACGGTGGTCTCACCGTGGAGTACATCGACGGGAAGGGGCAAAGAGCCTCAACACCTAGTGACCTAGTAATCCTCAGCACCGGCATGGTGCCGAGCAGGGGGACGCTCGACCTCGCCGAGAAGCTCGGCATCGAGCTCGG
>DUKA01000001.1 GCA_013329615.1 Candidatus Bathyarchaeota archaeon | reverse complement strand
GTGCTGCTGGCTATCGTGTTGTATCCCATCGGGCTGCTGCTCCCGTCGGCGCCGTAGGCGTTGCACCCGGCGCTGCCCCCCACGCCCCACCCGGGGCGATCAGAGAAGTTCAGCTCTCGATCATCCACGTAGGGCATCTCCCTGTAGAAGCCCTCCGCCATCTCCTCAGGCATACCGATCTCCCGGAGGAACCTGTCCCAAGCGTAGCGCCCCACCTCGACCCCCGAAACATTACGCATCGCGAGAGCCATCTGTTCCAACCCGAAGTTGCTGTAGTTGAAGTCCCGCCCCGGCTCGAAGAGCAGCCTATGCTGGGAGGGGACGCCGTCGAATCGCCACCAGCCGAAGCAGTACTCGTACATCTGGTATGGACCAACGTGGCCGGGGGTGTGGCGGTGCCTGCCGGGGGCGAGCCAAGGCTCACGTGAGTCGTGCCCCGAGGTCATTGATAGCACGTGCTTGACGCTTATCCCCGTCTTCCGCTCGTCCGTGAGGGGCTGGTCCCATATTTGTGGGATAAGGGAGTCTTTACGGCTTGCGCCGACTAGTGGCGTGTCTAGATCTACTTTACCGCGATACTCATCGAGGAAGACGCCCACAGTCGTCCCGAATGTGGACTTTGTTGAAGACTTTACGTCGTTGCACGTTTCCTTCCCCCAAGGCTGCGGTCCGCCTTGCTCCCCCGTGACGTAACTCTCCGCGACAACGTGCCCCCTGTAGACGACGATGAGCGCCCCGCCATAGCTCTGGGTTGCGGTGTGGTCGTTGTGATAGCTAATAACCTGCTTCAGTAGCCCAGCGTCCACGTCAAGCCTCCCAGGCTCCGCCAAGCGCCAGCCCCCCTCGCTCTCGGGCGGGGGGAAGTAATCCTCAGTCGACAATCTGTCCGAGTATGTGTTGCCCCCGCATTTCAAGTGTGGCTTAGAATGTTGGTGGACTGGGGGGGAATTGAACCCCCGACTTCCTGATTGCAAGTCAGGCGATCATACCACTGATCTACCAGCCCAGCCGAATACACTGCAGGGAATCTAGATTTTAACCTATTGGGGCTGGACGGGGTAGACCACGGCATCGAGCCCAGTCGCCTCCCGGTACAGGGCAGGCACCTCCTCGACGAAGTCACGCAGGTTGTGTATGGGGAGGAGGTTTATCGTGCACCCGCCGAACCCCGCCCCCGTGAGGCGCGCCCCAAGGACGTAGTCTGTATCCATCGCAACCTTCACGAGAGCATCCAACTCGGGGCAACTCACACCGTAATCGTCCCTGAGACTCACATGAGACTCGTACATGAGCGCCCCCAGCTTCGAGCCGACATTCAACTCCATCGCCTCGACGGCGGAGAGCACCCTCGCGTTCTCGCTTACGACGTGGCGGCACCGCCTGTAGATGAGATCGGGCACTTTCCCTTTGATGGCTTCGAGGTCCTCCGCGGTGGCGTCTCTGAGGGAGGATATCTCGGGTCTCACCCGCCTCAGCGCGGCTACGCCCTCCCTGCACTGCGCGACCCGCTCGTTGTAGGCGGAGGAGTCGAGCTTCCTATTGATGCCCGTGTGGACGGCGACAAGAGTGTTCCACCAAGGCAGCTTGAGGTTCCTGTAGGAGTTGTCCCTGCAGTCTATGAACAGAGCCTCTCCCCGCTTCCCGAGGCTGGCGCAGAACTGGTCCATGATGCCGCTCTGAAGACCGATGAAGTCGTTCTCAGCCGACTTGCCTACGTAGGCGAGTTCGACGGGGTCGATGTCGAGCTTGAATAGCTGCTTGAGCGCCCGGGCGGTAGCTACCTCGAGTGCTGCGCTTGAGCTAAGCCCCGCGGACTGCGGCACGTCCCCCTTTATGGCGAGATCGGCGCCGCCGATGTCGTAGCCCCTCCTACGGAGGGCGTCTACGACCCCCATCACGTAGTTCGCCCAGCGCGTCTTATCGCTGAACCTCTGCTCGCCGAGAGTGAACGAGTACCTCTCCCTGTAGTCGTGTGCGTAGAGTCTGAACTCGGAGTCTCCCCGACTCCTCGCCGCGACCCAGGTGTGGTGGCCGAGTGGCGTGGGCAAGACGTAGCCCTCGTTGTAGTCCGTGTGCTCGCCGATGATGTTGACCCTACCCGGGGCACTCGCGACAACTACCCCCTCCCCGACGCCGTAGATGTGTTCGAATATGCTCAGAATCTCGGCTTCACCCGTCAATCAGCTCACTCCACGTGGAACCTGAATACGGTCTTTTCGTGATACTTCTCCCCGGGGCGAAGAACGCTTGAGGGAAAGCCGGGCTGGTTTGGGGAGTCGGGGTAGTGCTGAGTCTCGAGGCAGATGCCACTCCGCCTCGTGTAGACCCTGCCCTTGCCTCTGAGTGTGCCGTCGAGGAAGTTGCCAGTGTAGAACTGGACGCCGGGCTGCGTCGTATGCACGTCAAAGGCTCGGCCGTTGGCTGGATCCCTGACCCTCGCCGCCATGCGTAGCTTTCCCGCCTCGCCGTTTACCACCCAGTTGCAGTCATAGCCGCCGCCGTAGGCGATCTGCTCGTGGCGCGCATCGATCCTCTCACCCACGATATGTGGTTCCCTGAAGTCGAGGGGGGTCCCCGCCACCTTCGCCACCTCCCCGGTGGGTATGAGGCTCTTCCCAGCTGGAGTGTAGTAGTCGGCGTCGAGGGTGAGCTCGTGGCCGAGGATGTCGCCTCCGCAGGAGAGGTTGAAGTATGTGTGGTTCGTGAGGTTGAGGACGGTTGGTTTGTCGGTGGTCGCCTCGTAGTTGATGGAGAGCTCCTCATCCCTGAGGGCGTATGTGACGGTCGCCCTGAGGTTGCCGGGGTAGCCCTCCTCGCCGTCGCGGCTTAGGTATGTGAGCCTGAGCGCGTCGCCTCTTGCCTCGGCGTCCCAGAGCACCTTGTCGAAGCCCACCAGCCCGCCGTGGAGGCTGTTTTCCCCGTCGTTCTTTGCGAGGCGATACTCCCTGCCCTCCAGCTTGAACCCTGCGCCACCTATCCGGTTCGCGTATCTGCCGACTATGCAACCAAAGTAGGGCTGCTTCCCGAGGTAGCCGTCGAGGGTCTCGAAGCCGTGGACGACGTCCCCCAACTCGCCGCCAGAGTCGAGAACCTTCAAGGCGGTAATGATGCCGCCGTAGTTCGTGATCTGCGCTTCGACCTCCCCCGATGCGAGTGTGTAAAGATCAGCGACTCGCCCGCCCGGGAGTGTACCGAAGGGGCGTTTCTCGATCCCCATGGCTCAGAGGGGATACAGCGGCGATAAAAGAGGTTGGGGTCAGGACCAGCGCACGCCTAAAAGAGAGGGCACAAAGACCGAGCCGAAAAAGTGCCCTAAACCAGAAAAGGAGCCACGGAATATGTCAGTTTTA
>DUKA01000081.1 GCA_013329615.1 Candidatus Bathyarchaeota archaeon | reverse complement strand
CCCGCCTCAGCCAACGCGGGGGAGACGACCGCGAGAAAGCCGACAATCGACAGGTCGAGCACTATGTCGAAAGTTATGAGCCTGTATGGCCCCTCCTCCTTGTGTCTCGGGAAGTCTGACCTGAGCTTTACCCAATCCGCGGAGCGCAGGACCACAGAGACCTCCTCCCCAGTATACGTCACCGAGGAGTAGGGCCTCAGATTCTGGAGCAGGCTATTCGCCTTGTCCGCATCCCTCGGGTCGATGAAGACAACCGAATAATCATCGGAGTGCTCCTTGACGACGGTCTCGGAGAATATCCTCTTCATCTCGGTCGTCATGCGGGTCATGGTTAGTTGAGATCCTGTATAGTCTTGCCTTTTTCGTTTAGCTCGACGATCCTTGCCGTAAGCTTGGGAACCCGCTTCTTGAGGCTCTTAAGGAAGGCGCGAGGCTTAGCGGGGGAGACCATGTAGATCTTCCTGCCGGACATCAACAGAACTATGTTTGACTCTGAGTTAGTGAAGTCGACGAAGCCGAAGCCGGTCTTCCTGAGCTTTTCCGCGGTGTCCTTCGTGTAATCGATGGCGTCTTTGGGTATCTCGCCTTCCTCTCTTATGTAGACCTCAGCGCGTGCAATCTCGGTGTAGGGGAGATGTACGCTCCTCGTGAGCAGGCGGCTGATCTTGAGACCCGTCGTCTCTAGGGCGTACTTGCTCTCGTAGACGGGTATCCACTGGGGCAGGAATAAGGCGAGCACTAGAGTGGCAACCGTGAGGAAGACACTGCTGTAGAAGTCCTCGGTGTTCATCGGAGTCCCGGACATGTATTGGGTCACGAGGTTGTAGGCGTTGTAGACGAAGAATGGGAGGTTTATGGCGGGAATGACGAACCCGAGAAGTTTCCTCTTCTGGATGAGTGGGAGCGCCTCCACCTGCTCGTTCTGCTCGGCCAAAGGGATTCCAGAGACTATACGGGGCTCGGCTTAAAAATGGTGCAGGAGGCTCAACCCTTTTATCACTTATGTTTCCCATACAGTGGGGATGGTGGAGAGCATGAGCCAAGCGGTCACGGTATTTAGACTGGGCCACAGACCATCCAGAGATAAGAGGGTCTCCACCCACCTGCTGCTCGCGGCACGCGCCTTCGGCGCCGAGAAGGCGTACTACACGGGCACACAGGACGACTCGCTTGAGGAGTCGATAAGGAAGATCACGCAGGACTGGGGTGGAGACTTCAAGCTGGAGTATGCCAGCGGCTGGAAGCAGGTCATAGGCGGTTGGGAGGGCAAGGTCGTCCACCTCACCATGTATGGGATACCGTTCCAAGACGCCGTGAAGGAGATACGCTCCGACCCGTCCCCGAAGCTCGTTGTCGTAGGTGGCGCCAAGGTCCCCGGCGAGGTCTATGGCGCCTCACACTGGAACGTCGCAGTGACTGGGCAGCCACACTCCGAGGTCAGCGCCCTCGCCCTCTTCCTGCACGAACTATACGAGGGAAAAGAGCTGTGCCTCGACTTCCCCGGTGCACGCTTGAACGTCGTCCCGCAGGCGAAGGGAAAAAGACTACAGACACACGCCAAGCGGGTTTAAACATTTAAGAGGTTAGAAGACTAGTATTACATGGAGAATTACTACCCTTGATGACCGTGAGCGAAGAGACCCTGTACAGCATCGCCAACGTCCTCGGGGGCGAACAGGGAGTAGAGGTCATCAAGGTCCTAAAGGACAAGGAGGACATAACGGTCGAGGACATAAGCGCCGCGACGAACATCCAGATAAACGATGTCCGCAAGCTCCTCTACAAGTTCTATAACCACAGCCTCGTCACGTCGAAGAGGTTCAGGGACAAGGAGACGGGGTGGTTCATCTTCCAGTGGCGCCTCCAGCCCGAACTCGTCGAGGCATACATCCACGGGATGAAGCAGAAGATACTCAAGAAACTGGAGACGCGGCTGGAGTTCGAGAGGCTGCACGAGTTCTACCACTGCGGCAACCCGACGTGCCCGAAGACGACGTTCGAGGTGGCGATGGAGACCGTCTTCCGCTGCCCTACATGCGGCGAAGCCCTACAGCGTCTAGACAACGTTGAGATAGTCGAGTTCCTCGAGAAAAAGATCGTCGAGATAAAGGAGGAGCTTGAGGACTGAGCCTCCCTAGTAGAGAGGAATGCATCCAGATCCTGAGGAAGAATGGGTGCAGCAACGGCGTTGTTGAACACTGCATCAACGTCACCAAGGTTGCGACTCGTATAGGGAACGCCTTCAAGGCGAAGGGTTACAAGGTGGACATGAAGCTGGTCGAGGCGGGTGCCCTTCTTCATGATCTTGGGCGCGGGCAGACACATGGCATCGAGCACGGCGCCGTGGGCGGGCAGACAGCCAGGAGGCTCGGTATGCCCATGGAGCTCGCGAACATCATAGAGCGCCACGTGGGCGCCGGTCTGACCACCAACGAAGCCCGCAGAAACAACCTCCCGCGGGGCAACTACGTCCCAGAGACGCTTGAGGAGAAGATAGTCTGCTACGCAGACAAACTGATCGAGGGCGCACACGAGGTGGGCATAGACTCGACGATAGACAACTTCACTGAAGAGCTCGGGGCCGACCACCCGGCGATAAAGCGCCTCAGGGACCTGCACGCGGAGATGACGGCGGTCCTCGGCGACGAGTTCTAACACGTTTGCTCCCACGCGGCGGCACACGCAACCTAACGGTTTTAAACACGTACCAACCCCTTTTCTCCGGTTGGGGGCCGGTCGTCCAGCACGGTAGGACGCCGCCCTTACGCGGCGGAAGTCGCCGGTTCAAGTCCGGCCCGGCCCACCACCCAAGCCCCGAGTATTGGTTTAACTTCTAGTATGCCAAAAAACTCCCAATGGCCCTGTCAATCAAGCGCTACGAGCAGATTGCCGCTATCTTCGTGAAGTACGGCTTCGAGATGGTCGTAGCCGATCTGCTTCCCGGCACTATCCAGTGGAAACTTCACAAGCAGAAGTCGGATACCATGAAACTCAGCGTGAACAGGCGGCTACGCCTCGCTATACAGGAGCTTGGCCCAACGTTCGTGAAATTCGGCCAGATAATGAGCACCCGGAGGGAGTTGATATCCCCTGAGCTTGTCGAGGAGTTGAAACATCTCACGGACGGCGTCGAGCCGGTGCCGTGGGTGAAGATCAAACCCATCATTGAGGAGTACACGGGGCCCATCGGGGACAAGTTCGTCTACCTCAACGAGCGTCCCTTCGCGGCGGCGAGCCTGAGCCAGGCCCACCACGGGAAACTCAAGGATGGGACGGTCGTCGTGCTCAAGGTTCAGCGCCCCGGGATAAGGGAGGTGATCGAGACCGATCTACGAATCCTCAAGGCGATCGCCGATGGGGCTGAGAATACATCGTCCGAGCTTCAGATATTCAACTTCCCTGCGATGGTGACCGACTTCGCCCACCAGATCATCGCGGAGCTCGACTTCGTAAGGGACGGCAAGAACGCCGACCTCCTCGCCAAGAACATGAAGGGCTTCCCGAACGTTCGCGTACCCCGGATATTCTGGGAGTATTCGGGGCAGAGGCTCCTCGTCATGGAGTACATGAAGGGGGTACGCATCGATAAGGTCGAGCAGATAAAGAAGATGGGCGTCGACCCGAAGGCCATCGCCTTGCTGGGCTTCAACGCCTATACCAAGCAGATATTCGAGGATGGCTTCTTCCACGCCGACCCCCACCAGGGCAACCTACTCGTGACCCCCCGTGGCGAACTCATATTCCTCGACTTCGGCATGATAGGCGTCCTCCGCCCCGAGAAGAGGGACCTGCTGCTCAAGTTGCTCATCTCCATGGTCGACAAGGACGTGGATGGCATCGTCGACGCGTTTTCGTTGCTCGGCATAAGGGTTAGGGACCAGTGGATCGACGCCTTCAAGGATGACCTATACCTCGCGCTGATGGAGGGGGAGCAGTATAACGCCATCAAGCCCGAGTCCGGCGCCGTCGAGGGCGTGATCGGGTCCCTGAGAAAATACAGGATCAGGGTCCCCATGGTCACCATGCTGATGATGAAGGTCATCCTCATGGTGCAGGAGGACGCGTACAAACTCGATCCAGAATTCGACTACCTAAAGGAGATAAAACCGCTGCTCGGGGATACACTGAAGAAGAGGCTCCTCAGCCAGGCGAACATACGGAAGGCCGGGTTCGACATACTCGACGCCTTCAACGAAGTGAAGGAGCTGCCAAACAGCATCAACATGGCGCTCAGGAGGATATCCCAGGGCTCCTTTACATTCAAGTTCGCACACGATGACATCGATAGACTTGGCAACAGCATCGATAGGGCGTCTTATAAGATGCTGCTCGGTCTCGTCATGGCGTCGATAGTGATCGGCATGAGCCTTGTTGTGCTCGCCACGCAGAGTGTGCTGAGCGTAGAGGCCTTCCAGTTGACCGTGGCGATCTACGCCGTGGCGGTCCTCGTCGGCATCTACTCCGTCGTCCAGCTCATTAGGGAGAGGGACAAGCGTTAATTTCGTAGACTTCCTCTAACCTCCGAGTACTCCCTTGTCGGAGAAGATCATAGGCATACTGGGCGGCATGGGTCCCGAGGCGACCGCCGACCTCTACCTCAGGATAATAAAGGCGACGCCGGCGAAGAGGGACCAAGACCACCCACGAGTCATCATCTACAGTAACTCGAAGGTGCCTGACCGCACGGCGGCGATACTCGGGACTGGACCCAGTCCGATGCCTGAACTGATCCGTGCCGGGAAGAGGCTCGAAGAGTCGGGGGCAGACTTCATAATAATCCCCTGCAACACGGCGCACTACTTTATAGACCAGCTTCAGAAGGAACTGCGTGTGCCGATCCTCCACATGATTAGGCTCAGCGCCGCGAGGGCGAGGGGGTCGTACCCCAAGGCGAAGAAGGCGGGGCTCCTCGCGACGGATGGCACGGTGAAGAGCGGGCTGTACAAGGCGGCGTTCGCCGAGGTGGGAATTGAGATAATCGAGCCTACACCTGAGGGGCAGGCGAACGTCATGAAGGCCATCTACCAGTGTATAAAGGCGGGGAACCTCATAGACGGTGGCTTACTCCTCCGCGGCGCGGCGAACGATTTGATAACCGGCGGAGCAGAGATGATCATCTGCGGATGCACGGAGGTCAGCCTCGTCCTCAAACAGGGCGATTTATCGGTGCCAGTCCTCGACCCACTTCAGGCGCTCGCGGAGGCGGCGGTCGCAGAGGCTCTTCCGAAGGAGCATGGTTAACCTTTGGGTAAAAAGAAGGGCGTCATGAAGGAGGGCGACGACATAGTCGTCCCCTACGCTTGGGGGAAGATATCGACGCCCTCGGGTGAGTACGAGTTCTACTACCCTAAGGGCATATGGTGGGGGTGCAAGCGCTGCGGCGCATGCTGCAGGGACGCCTCACATAGGCCGAGGAGGGTGCTCCTCCTACCCAGCGACGTGGCGAGGCTCGAAAAGGCGGGGGAGAAGGACTTCAAGCTCGACATCAAGGGTGAGGAGCCCTTCGTCGGCGAGATGAAGAAGGCGGGCGGCGCATGCATCTACCTCACCAAGGAGGGGTGCAAGGTCTACCCCCATAGGGCGCTCCTATGCAGGACGTACCCCTTCTGGATAGAGAGGGACGGCAGGAGCTTCGAGATAATGTTCGACAGGCGCTGCATCGGCTTTGGCCACGGCGGAGAGCTGCGTGAGGACTTCTTCAGGGACCTCGTCCTGCAGGCGCTCGAGCAGCGGGGCGACGCGTGAGCCGAACCCCTTTATAGATGGTCGGTCGAATTTTGACGCCATGAGTCTTCCCGAGATCAGGGTGATGACACATGGCGACATCGACCTCGTGATGAGGCTTCAGGAGATGGTCGGCTGGGGTAACACCAGAGCCGACGCGGAGAGGAGCCTCTACTACGAGCCCTCGGGGTGCTTCGTCGCGAGCATCGACGGCGTCGACGTGGGCATGGTCAACAGCTTCCTCTACTGCGAAGTTGGCTTCATCGGGAACCTGATTGTGCTCCCTGAGACGCGTGGGAAGGGTGTCGGGGCTGCGTTGATGAGTGCGGCCATCGAGAGGCTTACTCGGGACGGCGCCGGTACGATCCGCCTCGACGCCGTCCAGAAGGCCATACCCCTATACGAACGCCTCGGCTTCAAGGCCGAATATTGGTCGCTAAGATACAACGGCACCGCCACCAAGGCGCCTCACCACAGCATCGAGCCCATGGTGAAAGAGGACCTCGAAAAGGTAGCCGCGCTCGACAGGCGATTCTTCGGCCTCGACAGGGCACAGAAGCTGCGCAGGGTACAGCACGACTTCCCCGAACTCTGCTTCAAGGCGTCGAAGGGCGGGATCCTGCACGGCTTTATCATGGCGAAGCTGGGAGCCTCGAACGTCAGGGTCGGCTCGTGGATATGTGACCCCAAGCACGCCGAGTACGCTGAGCCGTTGCTGAACGCCCTCTCATCGAAGGTCGACGGGAGAAAGTTATGGTTGGGCATACCCGAGTTCAACAAGGCGTCCGTGAAGGTCGTCTCGGGCAAGGGCTTTACGCAGATGCCCTCAAGCCTCAGGATGAGCTACGGCGCATACAAGAAGGTGGAGGATACCTCGGGAATATTCGGGATAGGCGCCCCGGAAAAGGGCTAGTTGGGCCTGCGGAAGGCTATCTTGTCGCCGACGGCGAGGGTCGGCTCGTCGAGGGTCGGCGCGTAGAGTATTATGCCGAGGTGGTTGGGCATGTGGTTCTCGTCGTAGCCTACTAGGTCGCCTATCTTGTGCCCCGCGGCTGTGACGGCGTCCCCCGTGACGATGAGTCCGCCCCGGGTTATCTCGAAGAACGCGACTGCAGCGACCCTGTCCGCGCCCCCGCCCGGCGCTGCCTTCTTCTCGTCGGTTATCATTATCTCGTGTATCTCGTGCCTCAGGACGGCGCGGCTCTTCGTGTCGATGAGCTTGAGGCCGCGATCCTTGAAGCTGACGTGCAGTATGGCGACGACCTTGCCCTCGACTGGGCTGCGGTTGCCGTAGAGACTGGGCGTTATCTTTGTTGTGTCGTAGGGGGACTTAGACATCGTTTCTACTCCGGGACGTAGATGCCCTTGCGCTGCTCGGCCTCTTTGGAGTCGACGTCCATGTACCAGTGGATGTTTTCCCGGCTTGTGGAGGCGCTCATGGTGTTGCCCTTGTTGTCCATGGCGAGGCAGTTCATGCCGCCCTTCTCGCCTAGTTCGTTTATGTCCTTCATGCCGCGTGCGCACGCCTCGCGGACGGTCATGCCGTTCTCCATGTAGCAGACTAGAGACCTCGCAAGGCTGAGGCGTATGGCGAGTTCTCCACGCCCCGTGCAGGCGGCTGCGCCGAAGCGGTTGTCGCAGTAGTTGCCCGCGCCAATGATGGGGCTGTCGCCGAGGCGACCAGGGAATTTGAAGGCGGTCCCGCTCGTGCTGACGCCGCTGCAGATGTTCCCCTTCGCGTCGATCACCATGATGTTGACGGTGCCGTGCTGCTTGTCTGTGAGTTTGTCGTACCAGCCACGGATACCGAAGTCCACGTCATAGTTGACGTACCACGGCTTTTCACCCTCCTTCGGGAGGTCTGCGTACCTATTCAAGAAGCTCTGGTACTTCGCCTTCGCGTCCTTCGTAAGGAGGTTTTGCTTCTTGAAGCCCATCGACTTGGCGAAGAGCTCGGCGCCGTCGCCGACCAACATGACGTGGGGTGTCTTCTCCATAACCATGCGCGCGATGCTGATGACGTGCAGGTACCCCTGAACTGCGCCGACCGCGCCCGTCTTCAGCGTCTTACCGTCCATTATACTCGCGTCGAGCTCCACCTTCCCGAGGAGGTTGGGAACGCCACCGTAGCC
>DUKA01000033.1 GCA_013329615.1 Candidatus Bathyarchaeota archaeon | reverse complement strand
AGGCTCGTCTCCGAGGCGAAGGCTGGCGGGGATGTTTGGTTCCCCATGGGCAAGGAGCTCGCCGACTGGGCGAGGAAGAAGCTCAAGTAGCTCAGGCTATCATGTCGCGGGGTGGCCCCTTATCTGGGGGCATAGGGACGAAGCCCATCTCCATCATCCCGCTCTTCGCTATGTCGAGAACCTCCGCTACCAACGTTACGAGGGTCTTGTCGTCCAGCCTCGCTATGTCCTCGTTCTTCATCTTGGGTTCCACTAGGCATCTGCCGAGCACCTCCGCCACGACCGTGCGGCTCTCCTTTCCATCCGCGTCAGCCGAACCCAGTTTTACCAACTCGTCGAAGGTCAGCCCGCGGACAACATACCTCGCGCCCCTGACCTCGACGGTCTTTTTCTTCGACATTAAGACGAGGCTTGGAATACGGAAATATAAGAATCAGGGATTCAGGAAACAGATCGATAAAAGGTATTAATTTGGGGCGTTTAGGCGGAGCCTACCTTGTCTAGGTAGAGCTTGCGCCTGTAGAGGACTCCCATGACGTCTGCCGCCCTCTCGGGGGTGGTGTAGACGGGGACCCTCGCAGCCTCCAGCATCTTCGCCGACTCGGGCTCGACGTCCGCGGACGGCTCGATGATGATGGTGGGCTTCTCGAACTTCTTGTAGGTCGAGATGAGGTTGTTGTCGATCATCTTGATGAGTCCCGTGAGGGTCTCCTGGTCGACGTCGGGGAACATCGCCTTGACCATGGCGGTTCCGAGGCCGATTGTGATGAGTCCGTCGATCTCGGGCTGCTTGAGGACCATCTCGGCTACCTGGCCGAGTTTCCAGACGTCGAGGTTGGCTGTGAGGTCGACTGGGTTCTTTGCGCTGCCGAAGGAGGGGATGACAGTCTTGATCTCCGCCTGTGCCTCGGCGCTGAGTGTTGGTACCTTGAGGTTGTTCATGATGAGCCTGTCGGCTGTCTCGACAGCTACTCCGCCTGAGTTGCTGACGATGGCGATGTTGGGGCCCTTGGGTAGCGGGCAGTAGAGGAGTCCCTTGACGTAGTCGAACATCTCTGCGGCGTCCCCTGCGCGGATGACTCCCGCCTGCTTGAAGGCTGCGTCGTAGACCTTGTCGCTCCCGGCGATGCTTCCGGTGTGGCTCGCGGCGGCCTTGCTACCGGCCTCGGTCACGCCGACCTTGATGACGACGATGGGCTTCTTCTTGGTGATCTGCTTCGCGGCCTCGAACCACTTGCGGCCCTCCTTGAGGCCCTCGATGTACATGCAGAGGACCTTTGTGGTTGGGTCCTCGGCGAAGTGGTTGCAGTATTCCCAGCCCTTGAGGTCGGTCTCGTTTCCGCTGCTGACGAACTTGCTGATGCCGACTCCTAGCGCGTTGGCGCGTAGGAAGAGCTGTAGCCCGTAGCCTCCGCTCTGGCTGATGAAGGCGACCTCGCCCTCCTTGCTTACGAGTGGGACCATGAGGGCGCTGAACTTGGATTCGCTGCTGCTTACGCCCATGCAGTTGGGGCCGACGAAGCGGAAGTTGCCCGCGGCCTTCTCCTTGACGCTGGCGATGAGCTTGGCTCCTTCTTCGCCGGTTTCGCCGAAGCCGCTTGTGATGACGACGGCGCCCTTGACCTTCTTCTGTATCATCTCGTCGAAGACGTTGGGGACGACCCTGGCGGGGACGAGTATGATGGCGCAGTCGACCTGGTCTGGGATGGAGCTTAGGCTCGGGTAGACCTTGTAGTCGAGGATGTTTCCGATCTCGGCTGCTTTGGGGTTGACTGGGTAGACTTTGCCCTGGTAGCCGCCTACCTTGACGGCGTTTACGAACATGTAGCCCCATTTGCTCGAGTCGGCTGTTGCGCCGATGAGTGCGACGCTCTTGGGGTTGAATATCGCGTTGAGTGATTCCTTTGTGTCCATGAGGATCAACTCTGGTAGTTCAGGTATGTGTGTGGTGTTTTGTATTTTAGGGTTTGGGGGTGTTTGTTTTTCGTTGTGGTTGGGTGTTTTTCGTTGCTGGTGGTGATAGTGGGAATTCTTGTTTTTTGTGCTGGGAGTGTGGAGTCACGTTGTTGGTGTGGGTTTTGGTGGGTTTTTGGTTTTATGTTTTTATTTGAGGGGTGTTGAACGGGGTGTTTCTTCTTGGGTGGGGTTATTGCTGTTTTTGACGGGTTCTTCTTAGATGGCTTTGAGTTGGTTCATGATTACTGTGATTGATCGGGGTTGCGAAGCCGCAGACCCCTTTGTTCCCACCAGGATTTTCCGACCTGCGCTGGTTGAGGGCTGTACGCCCCCAAGGCAATCTTTCCTGAGATGCGGGTACGAATGTTGTGACTCCGGGATAGCCTCGCCATTTTTTCAAAGTTACGCGCCGGGTGGGGTTCGAACCCGCGATTCCTGTGGAGGAAATCGACTCTTAAGGTCGGCGCAATAGGCCGCTCTGCCACCGGCGCACATGATGATAAATAGTTAAAAATATATAAAAGATGATCGGGGGGCTCACGCCCGGTAAACCCTCGGCGACACACCTTTTAAAAATTATCGAAACAAAAACAGCTACTTCGCCTTCGCCGCCTTCAGCGCCTGCTCCGCGCCGTAGGCTAGGAATCCGTCTGCTTCTCCTACGGTGTTGTAGATGAAGCCCTTCTCGACGGCCCACTTGATGTTGCCCATGTTGGAGTAGAGGCCGGGTGCCTTGTCGTACTTGTCGCAGGCGTGCAGCACCGCCTCGATGGCTCCGAGGAAGCGCGGGTTGTCCCACTGGGGCGGGATGCCAATGCCCATGTTGTTGCTCAGGTCGTACGGGCCGATGAAGAGTGCGTCGATGCCGTCGACTGCGGCGATCTCCTCGAGGTTGTCGACCGCCGTCTGGGTCTCCACCTGTACGCTGACGAGCACCTCGTCGTTTGCGGTGGCGCGGTAGTCGGGGTCGAAGCGCGCCGCCCTGCGTGGGCCCCAGCCCCTTATGCCCTGGGGCGGGTACTTGCACGCCTGTACAGCAGCCTCTGCCTCCTCCTTTGTGTTGACCCACGGGATGAGTACGCCGTATGCGCCTATGTCGAGGACGCGCTTGATTATGACGGGGTCGTTCCACTGGACGCGGATGATGGGCGTGCAGCCGCTGCCGTTCATCGCCATGAGCATCGTCTGCATAGTCTCAAACCCGAGCGGGCCGTGCTCCCCGTCGATGAGGAGCCAGTCGAATCCTGCCCTGCTCAGCGTCTCTGTCACGTCGGGGTGGCCGAGGCCGACGAATGCGCCGACGACGGGCTCCCCCTTCTGGAGCTTATCCTTTAGTAGGTTCTTCATCCTATCACCAATCCCATGAATGGGGGTGGCTGGTGATATAAGCACTCAGCCGAGGAGGGCACGCATGGCGGCGACGCGTTCCGGGTACTTCTTCGCTATCCTCGCCTTGCCGAGGTTCTCCTTCACGATGCCGTTCCACGGCTTGACGCCCGCCCTTATCCACTCCTCCATCTGTTCGAGGTAGCCCTCGTCCGCCTCCGCGGCGACGGAGAGGGTGAAGCCGAGGCTCTTTGCGAGCATCTCGACGTCGAGCGACTTCTCCAAGTGGGCCACAAGCGCCATGCCGACGCCGTTGTACCTCTTCAGCGCCTTGAGCTGCTCCGCACTCTCCCTTAGCGGGGAGGGGTGGGCGAGGGCGACTATCGCGTTCCTCACGATTATCGGCTTCTCGTCGGCGCACCACTTCTCTATGAGTCTGAGGGCGAAGCCGCGTCTGGCGTCGAACAGCGCCTCGAGGGCGAAGGTCACGCCCTCACGCGCCCTCCACAGGGGGCTGAAGTTCGCCTCGTAGAGGAGAGGGACAGCCCACGCCTCTGTCTCGGGGTCGACTCCCAACACGTGCCCCATCGCCATGTGCGCCACGAACATCAGGTATTCGTCACCCGACGCAGCCCACGCCTTTAGCAGGCCGACCAGAAACGCCCTCTCCGCCCCCCAACTCCCGGCGATCAGCCTCGATGCCTCCGCGGCGAGCGTCAGGTTCGCCCTCGGGCCGGGCAGACCAGAGTGCAACGACAGGAACCCCGTCAACGGCCCCGGCTCATGCCCCGATGTGAGCCGCCCCCACGAGGCACAGAGCTCGTCAGCTGCATCCTTCTCCCCCATCCGAACCCCCAACCCTACGAGGGGCAATCTATTTAATAAGAGACCGCAACCATTACACGAAACACCAGGGTGAAATAAAATGGTACAGTATCTGAGCCTAGAATTCTGGAAGAAAGTCCAGGAACTAGCCAACGTCGACCAGGAGTTCGGCATAAAGGCGAAGCTCTTCGCCGCCACCTTCACGTTCAAGGTCAGCGACAAGGCCGACCTCAAGCCCGTCTACGTCAAGTTCGCGGACGGAAAGATCGCCGAGCTCCGCAACACAAACGAGGGCGAGAAGACCGACTTCAGCCTCGAGGGCACATACGACATCTGGAGCAAGGTCAACAAGGGCGAGCTCGACGGCAGCAACGCCATCATGCAGCGCCAGCTTCAGTTCAAGGGAAACATGAGCAACATCATCCGCTACAGCAAGAGCTTCCTCAGGCTCTTCCAGCTCATGCAGAAGGTCCCAGTCGAATACTAGCCGTTTCCCGGCTTATTCAGCCCCGGGGGCTCTCCATCCCCCGGGAAAACCTTTTCATAACCGCGAGATTCCATGCAAATGATTGGTCGCATGAAGAACTCCACCAAGCTACTCGTGTTCATAGCCCTCGCAACAATGATGCTATCCCTCAGCGTCGCTCCTGTGAAGGCGGAGGACACCCCCGCCGAGGTCCTCACAGGCGTACGCCTACTCAACGTCGAAAAGGTCGACCTGGCAGCCAACAGCTACAAGCTCGACTTCTACATCTGGTTCAGCTGGGACCCCGCGCAGATCACGCTCGCCGAGATCAAGGACTTCGAGTTCCTAAACGGCGCCCCCTCGAGGGACATAGTCTTCGTCACCGAGGAGGAGGGCTTCATACAGTATCGCGTCAAGGGGGACTTCATAAAGACCTTCGACTTCACCCGCTACCCATTCGAGACACACGACCTCCAGGTCACCATCGAGCACAAGAACATGAACAGCACCGAACTAGTCTACGTGCCCGACCCCGACTCCAGCCTCGACTCGGGCGTCAACGTAGTAGGATGGAACCTCATCGACTTCAAGACATCCGTCGTCGAGCACCTGTTCAGCGGTAACAGCTTCAGCAACTACGTCTTCGACCTATACGTGGGGCGCCCCTTCTTCAGCAGCCTCATCAAGAACGTGTTGCCTATAACTGTCATCGTCATCATAAGCCTGCTCACCTTCCTCATACACTCGAAGAACTTCGGGCAGCGCATTGGCCTCGCGGTGAGCACGCTGATGGCGGCCTCGGCGGTGCACCTCTCGCTGCTGAACGCGCTGCCGCCCACCGGCTATCTGACCCTCGCCGACAGGATGATGCTCATCGTCTACATCATTTTCCTTTTCAACCTCGCGGTGTCGGTCTACATAATGAGGCTCGTGGATAGGGGGAAGATCGACGACGCCGAGAAGTTCAACGGTACCTCGGCGAAGTGGCTTGTCGTGCTCACGGTCGCGATGATTGCCGTCCAGTTTCTCTTCTAGGAAACGGCGCCCTCTTTTCGCCAATCGTCAACTTTAACCGTCCACAATTCATCATTTGACGCGGGTACACGGCTTGTCCGACGATGTAACGGCGAGGGTCCTTGAGGAGTACCTCCGGGACTCACGCCAGTCTATTAGGGAGGTCGCTAGGAAGGTGGGAGTCTCCTCGGGGACGGTCGCCTCGCGGCTCAAGGAGATGGAGGACGCCGGCATCATACGCCGCTACTCCGCTATACTCGACTACGAGAAGCTCGGCTACGAGCTCACCGCCATAACCGAGGTCACCGTCTCGGACGGCAAGATGATAGAGGTCTGCGAGACCATCGCGAAGATGAGCCAGGCGACGGGTGTCTACAACGTCACGGGGGACGCCGACATAATGGTCGTCGGCAAATTCAGGTCGAGGAGGGAGCTAAGCGACTTCACGAAGAAGCTTCTCACCATCCCCCACGTGCTCCGGACGAAGACGCACCTCGTGCTCAACACGATGAAGGAAGACTTCAGCTCTATCCCGTAGAATTCGCCGCTTTTTCCCCGGCTTCGAGTGCCTTCAGGTTCATCTGCGCCGCACGGGGGAATCGCTCCGTGACGGCTGCCCCGAGGGCGGCGAGTGTGAACAGTGGCGCCACACCCGAGAGTGCGCCGAGCATGACAACGTTCACGGTCTGCGGGGCGCCGAGCCCCTGAGCTGTCTTCGTAGCCTCGACGCCGAAGTATCGTAGGCCAGCCACGCGTTCCTCGATCTCGAAGAGGCTGCTGTCGTAGATGACCGTGCCTCCCTCGCGGAGGTCGCGCGCGTAGCTGTTGTAGGCATCTGGGTTCATGGAGATCAGGTAGTCGAGGCGGGTGGTCTTGGGGTAGTTGATTGGGGCGTCGCTGACGACTATGTCGGTCTTGCAGGCGCCTCCGCGTGCCTCGGGGCCGTAGCTCTCCGTCATGACCGCGTTTAGCCCGAGGTGGAGGCTGGCGGCGGTGCCGAGTATGTGGCCCATGGTGATGACGCCCTGCCCGCCGAAGCCGCCTATGCGGACCTCGAGCCTCATGACTCCCCCCCCGCCCTCTTTGTGAGGGTCTCGAAGACCTCGTTGTACGTCGGCTTCTCGACGTCGATGAAGTCGCCGAGGATTATCTCGTGTCTGGGGTCGCAGACTGCCTCGGTGGGCGCCACCTGCTTGATCTTGCCCTTCTCCCTGAGTCTCCTCATCATGTCGAGGGGCGTGAGCCTGTTGAGGCGCCCGTAGCCCGTTGTGCATGGGGTGATGACCTCGATGAAGCTGAAGCCCTTCTTGGTGAGGCCGCGTTTGATGCTGTTCTTGAGTGGTATGGGGTGCATGGATGTCCAGCGGCTCACCATGGTTGCGCCGGCGGAGGAGACAAGGGCGACGAGGTTGAAGGGGTTCTCTATGTTGCCGTAGGGGCTGGTCGGGGTCTTGGTCTCACTCGGCGTCGTGGGGCCGAACTGGGCGCCGGTCATGCCGTAGTTGAAGTTGTTGCTGCAGATGACGAGCATGTCGACGTTGCGGCGCGCCGCGTGTATGAGGTGGTTGCCGCCGATGCTGAAGAGGTCGCCGTCGCCGCTGATGACGACGGGCTTGATGTCTGGGCGGCTTATGCCGACGCCGGTGGCGAATGGGAGCGCCCTGCCGTGTGTAGTGTGGAACGCGTCCGTGTTCACGTATCCGCTGGCGCGCCCGGCGCAGCCTATCCCCGAGATGGTGGCGACCTTGTCGAGATCGATGCCGGTTTCCTCCAACGCGTCCGCGTAGGCGTGCAGGACGATTCCGAGGCCGCAGCCTTGACACCAGATGTGGGGCAGGCGCTCGACGCGCAGGCTCTTGGAGTGTGGGTGGCCCGGCGGCGTCATTTCTTCGCCCTCCTTATAGCCGCGAGTATCTCTTCGGGCATGTGCGGGTTCTCCCCCAGCTTGGGCAGGAAGTCTACGCGCCTCATGGCGGCGCGCTCCACCTCGCGCACGAGCTGCCCGTAGTTCATCTCGGCCACTACGACGCCTTTGATGCCGCGTGTGAGTTCCTCGATGCGCCTGTCGGGGAAGGGCCAGAGGGTTACGAGACGCAGAAGACCGGCCTTTATGCCCTCTTCCCTCGCCTTCTTCACGGCGCTCAGGGCGGACCTCGCAGTTATCCCGTAGGCGACGACAAGCACGTCGCAGTCCCCCGTGTAGTGCTCCTCGGCCATCTCGATGCGTTGCGCGTCCCTGCGTATCTTGTCGCATAGGCGCCTGACGAGCCTGTCCTGCCCCTCGACGCTCATGTCCGGGTAGCCCTTCTCGTTGTGCGTGAGTCCTGTTGCGTAGAGGCGGTAGCCGTCGCCGAAGCACGCCATCGGCGGCACGAGGTCGTCATCCGCCTTGAAGGCGCGATAGTCCGCCGGCTTGCCCGTCGGCTTCTTCCTGTCCACGATCTCTATGCCCTTCGCCTCGGGGACCTCAAGCGTCTCGTATAGGTGGCCTATGTTGGCGTCCGCCATTAGGAAGACGGGCGTCCTGTAGCGCTCGCTGAGGTTGAAGGCGTGTATGGTGAGGTCGAACATCTCCTGCACGCTCTGGGGTGCGAGGGCGATGATCTCGGTGTCGCCGTGCGTGCCCCATCGGCACTGCATGACGTCCCCTTGCGCGCCTCCGGTGGGCTGCCCCGTGCTCGGGCCGCCCCTCATGACGTTGACGACGACGCAAGGCGCCTCCGTCATCACGGCGAGTCCGATGTTCTCGAGCATCAGGCTTATCCCGGGGCCCGATGTGGCGGTCATCGCCTTCTGCCCCGAGTAGCTCGCCCCTATCACCGAGGCGATGGCGCCAATCTCGTCCTCGAACTGTACGAACTTGCCGCCCACCTGCGGGAGTCTCACGGCAAGGCGCTCCGCGATCTCCGTCGCCGGCGTTATGGGGTAGGCTGCGTAGAACCTGCACCCCGCCGCGAGCGCCCCCTCCGCGCACGCCCAGTCGCCGTGCACGAAGAACCTGCCCGCCTGCGTGCCACTCACGTCTCTACCTCCTCAAGCTTGATGGCGAGGTCCGGGCAGAGCAGGTTGCACTGCCCACAGCCTATGCAGTCGTCGGGGCGGGCGAAGACGGGAAGATTCACGCCCTTGGCGTTCAGCTCCGCCTTCCTGTCGAAGACCTTACGCGGGCAGAACTCGACACAGTACCCGCAGCCCTTGCAGTACGCCTCATTGATCACAACGCGGTACCTCTTGGCGCGACGCTTGCCACCCAATGCCATCGAGATCAAGAATAATAAGCGGATATTTCAATCTTCCATTTGACCAAAAAACCCGGTCGTTGAAAAACGTTTTACGAAATACAACGGTAAACGAGCCGGAAAAATGAATGTTTGTATACTCTACGGGGCAGTATTTTGATCATCGACCAGAAAAAGCGGGCAGGTTAAACCGTTTGCAGAATGAAACAGTAACCCGCCACAGCGATTGTTGACCGTTGCGAAGTGCTAAATCGCCTGCTGGATATACAGTTTGAGGTAACATCAGTTGAAGCGCGTTGAGATGCTGTACCTTTCACAGGAAGACATCCTCGACATGGAGATACCGATGAGGGAGATAATCCCCCTCGTCGAGAAGGGACTCAGGGAGCACGGATTGGGGCAGGTGGAGAACCCACCGAAGCCCGGCATACACGCCAAGAGTGACAGCTTCATACACGCCATGCCGGCGTACTACCGCAAGCTCGGCATCGGCGGGCTGAAGTGGGTCAGCGGCTACCCGACGAACAGGGAGCTTGGCCTCCCCCAGATTCTGGGAGTCATGATAACCAACGACATGGAGACAGGGCTGCCCACCGCCATCATGGTCTGCAGGTGGATAACCGCCGTACGCACAGCCGCAGTCTCGGCGGTCACCGCGAAGTTCTGCGCACCCAAGGGGGCTGATACCCTCGGAGTAATCGGCTGCGGCGTGCAGGGCAGGATGACCCTAGGCGCCCTCAGGGAGGTCACGCCGAGCCTCAAGA
>DUKA01000138.1 GCA_013329615.1 Candidatus Bathyarchaeota archaeon | reverse complement strand
ACCCTATTCTGAGCGAAAATATTTTTGAAAAAGGTACAGTTCGAGGTTTACTTTATGTACTTACGCATATGCTTCGGCGTTGCGTGGGGCACCGGCAGGTCGATCATCGTCTTGAATCCGGGCTCCGAGTTGATCACGTGCGGGATCATGTTCGCCGTGATTGCGATCGTCGCGTAGTCGCCGTGCGTGCATGGGCTGATCTTCTGGTTGATCGGCGGCACACCCTTAATGGTGACCGAGTCGAACTCCTCGGGGGCACCGATGTATGCCTTGAAGTTCATCGTGATGAGTTTCTTGCCCTTCACGATTCCATAGGCGTATTGCACCGAGCCAGCGTTGTTGCCCTTCGGCACCTTGATCGCGGCGCTCGCTACGTCCTTCTTGAGGACGACGGGCTGCGGCTTCTCGACCTCGATCTTGTCTAACTCCCAACCGAGGGCGTCGGCGATCATTTGTATACTCTGTTCGAGGCCGACGTGTCCAGTGATCTCATGGTTTGCGATCTTCTTGTTGAACTCATCGACTGTAAGCCCTGCGCCGATCTTGGTCTGGAATGGTATACGGCGCGTCGCGGCGTCCATCTGGCGGGCGATGTAGATGTCGTCCACCTTCTGGCAGACGGCTGTGAGGAAGATAGGAAGAGTGTCCATGACGAAGCCTGGGTTGACGCCGGTTCCGAGGATGGTCGCCTTTCCCTTCTTGGCTACCTTGTTCAGCTTCTCGGCGTACTTCTTGCCCTCCGGGGTCGCGTTCGGATAGCTGAGCTCCTCACAGGTAGAGACGACGTTGACGCCATTCTTGAGGATGCCCTCGAACTGTGTGTAGGTGTTCTTTAGGTAGCTCATGGTCGTGTGGCAGACGATGTCGGGCTTGGTCTCCTTGAGGACGGCGTCGACGTCGCTGCTGATCTTGACGCCGAGTTTCTTCGTGCCCATGACCTCTCCAAGGTCCTTGCCGATTATCTTGGGGTTGATGTCGATGGCGCCGACGATCTCGACGCCCTCCTTCTCGAGGAGGTGTGTCACAAGTTTCTGTCCGATGACACCGATGCCGTATGAGACGACCTTGACGTTCTCCAAGTTGGATCGTGTTAGAAGGGCTGGGTCCCCGTTATTACCCTTGCGCGTTTTCGGGCTTCGTCTCTTCTGAGGGTTCGGTGGCTGGGTCCTCGGTGGAGGTTTGAGTTTCTACGGGTGCCGGCTGCGCCTCGGGCTGTGGTTCCTCTGCGGGTAGTTCGGGTGGTGAGCCTCTTAGCGTTCTCTCCCAAGAGGTGAACGGCTCCCAGCCCCTTCTCTTGGCGTAGAGTGTGACGACGAAGATCACCACGCCAGGGATGAGCGACCGTAGGACCGAGTCGAAGACGGTGCTGAACGCTGGCTGCTCCGTCATCAGGAACCAGTTCGCCGAGACAGTTCCTCCCGTCTGCACCCACCACATGCTCGGCGTTATCATCTTCGCCCACCACGTTATGTCGCAGGCAATGGGCAGCATAATGAGCACAAGGTGGTAGAGCCAGACCATCGCCCCCGTGTCGTCGTCGTGGAACGCCAGTGGGACGATCAGGCAAGCGAGGTACCAGACCGCTATCGCCACGTTGTCGAGCATGAGGTGGATGTTCCTCGACTCCGCCTCGGTTGTGCCGGTGAAGAACCAGTAACCCGCGGCGACGAGCGGTGCCACGAGCAGCGGTACAAGCGACAGCACGGAGAAACGCCCCGCCCCCGGCTTCTTCGCAGGGAGGACGTAGTCAATGAAGAAGGTGAGCGCCATGAAGCCTATGACGAGGCCGAAGCCCCTCATCGTCTTAATGAAAAGGCTGAAGTAGCCGATTATAGGCACGTGGCCGACGACCTTGCCCATCACGTTCCCTGAAGGGACGGGCATACCGTCGGCGGACAAGTTGTTATCCCCCTTCGTGACGTAGCTTACCCTGCCATCCCCCGTGACCTTCCTTATGGCACGGTGAACAATATACTCGTCCGTTGTCCCCGGCTTCAGGAAGACGATTATCTCCCCATCGGGATTGGCGCCCACGGGTATCTGCGTCGCGTCCCCTATCTGGGCGACGAAAATGTAGTCTCCGACTCCGAGGGTCGGCACCATGCTCTGGCTTACGACGACCATCATCGGGTACTCGGTCCCCAGGACCCCCTTGAGGATGTAGGAGCCGCCGAAGAATACCATGACCATGACGGCGAAGGCGACACCGTACTTCAATAGCTCCCGTATCCGAGGGTCCAACTCGAAGACCCCCTAAGGTGGCAAGACTAATCAGCCTTTCGGGGAGTGAACCAGGTGGTGAGATCCTGACAGCTGACGGGATCCCTCTGCCCGCTCTCGAAGCACTTGTCTATGTCGGCGCAGATCATGCACGGGCACCCCTCGATGCTATTCATCGTTACGAACTCCTTCTTGCTGAACAGTTTGTAGCTCCACCTGCCGTCGTGTAGTACCTTGCGCCTCTCTACTGAACCTTTCTCCTCAAATCTGAGTGCTAGGCGGGAGCCCTCCCTGCTGCTTACGCCGAGCTCCTTCCAGAGCTCGCTCTGCATGATCCCCTCGCTTCCCGCCTCGAAGATTATCTTCAAGGCGCGCTGATCCAGGCTATTCTTATGGGACACGCAGGGCCCCTCCCGGTTAATCCTCGTAGTAGATGAGGTCGTAGTCCTCTAGGATGCCGTGCAGTTTCTCGACGGCTTCTCGGACCATGTCCTCGTGCTTGGCACCCGTGCAGACTAGTTTGCCGCTGGCGAAGAGGAGCATGACGACCTTGGGCTCACCCATCCTGAAGATGAGGCCAGGGAACTGCTCGGGCTCGTACATGACGTTGTCCATGATGTCGGCGGCGGTCTCTAGGTCGATCTTGCCGTGCAGGTTGGCGGAGGCGACGATGTTCTGTATCACAATCTTGGGTTTGCCGAGGATTATGATGCCGTTCGTCTTCAGCTCCCTGACGACCTTCTTGACGGCGCTTCGTGCCTGCTTCTCCGACTTTGCGCCGGTGCATACCATCTTGCCCGAGCCGAAGATCAGGGTGGCGGTCTTCGGGCGTTTGAGCCTGAAGACGAGGCCCGGAAACTGCTTGGGGCGGTACTCGACGTTCCTGAACACCTTCATTATCGCGAGCAGGTCGATCTTCTGGTCGAGTGTCGCCGAGGCGACGACGTTCTCGATGCTGATGTGTAGGTCTTTCTTCTCTGGTAGCTCTTTCTTCTCAGCCAATTGATCTTCACCATTCACCCATTAGGGTCCGCCCAAATTCTCCAGCAAGTCCGCGGGCAGCAGGTCTTGTCTCACTATCTCCACGACCGGGAAGCTGCTCACGTTTGGTTCATGCTGCATCTTCTCGCAGGCGCCGATCTCCCCACTGTAGCTGTTGTATGTGATGAAGTTGCCCTTGAGCTGCTCCTTCTCCTTTACGCAGTAGAGAAACATCTCATGGAGGGTGCCGCCCACCAAGAAGTATAGGTGGGTTTTGTCGTTAGCTATATGCTGTATTACTCCGCTTGATGGGGAGGATGCCACGAGCATTATTAGGTCCCTGAGGGACCGGAGTTGGACGAACTTCATGGCGTTACCTTATAAAGGGTACATTCAAGTATATAAATAGTTTAAATAAGGCTGAATGTTTCAACTTGAGTTTAATTCGTTTGNNTTTTGCACGTTTATGCATCTTGGCTTATAGGCTCGGCTTCTTGAGGCGGCTTGGGAATGGGTCGTCTTATTACGCATTTATAGACAATCGCTCTACCTAGAACTTGTGAACTTGGCAGAGCTCCTCGTGGTTCTTCAAACGTCTCTCGCCCCGTGTGTCTTCATCTCGGGTGTCGGGCTCTTGGTGCTCTCTATGACGAATCGGCTGGGGAGACCCCTCGATAGGATTAGGGCGTTGACTGTCGAGCTGAGGCAAGTCGAGGGTGAGCAGAGGAGGGTCCTGCTGGAGGAGGTGGACATCCTCTACAGGCGCGCCAAGCTCCTTCAAACCGCCGTCACGTTCGCGGTCCTCAGCATATTCTTCATCGCGATGATCATTCTCTCCCTGTTCGTCACGGCGACCTTTGGGATGGGGCTCGAGGGCTTCATCGAGGTGCTCTTCTCGGTGAGCCTCGTCTGTCTCGTCGCCTCCCTGGCGCTGTTCGTCTGGGACATACAGCTCGGGTTGAGCTCGATCAAGATAGAGATCGATCGTTGGAAGCCTCGCTGAGCCACCTCGTTTTAAAAACTCGCCCGGTGTAGCATCCCCAGTGAATGCTTTGTGTGGGTTGAAGACGCCTGAGGAGTTCTTTGGCTACGCTCCGGGTACGGAGCGTGAGCTCATCAGGTGGGACAAGATAGTCGAGTACTTCCAGTACCTCGCCAAGAACTCGAAGCGGATAAGGGTGGAGGATAGGGGCGCGTCGACGATGGGTAACCCTATGATCCTCTCCTATGTCTCGTCCGAGGAGAACCTCGCCCGGCTGGGTGAGTTGAGGGATGAGAGTTGGGTGTTGAGCCACCCCCGTGGGCTCTCTGGGAAGGAGGCTGAGAGGATCATCGCTGAGGGGAAGGCGGTTGTCGGCCTCACGATGAGCATACACGCCAGCGAGGTCGGTGGCACGCAAGTCAGTCCCGAGCTAGCTTACGAGCTGTTGACGGGAGAGGATTCGCTCACCCAGAGGATAAGGGAGAACGTTGTCATCGTGCTCTTTCCCTGCGCCAACCCCGACGGGCAGGTCATGACCGTCGACTGGTACTACAAGCAGAGGGGGACGGAGTTCGAGGGCTGCGGGCTACCGTGGCTCTACCACAAATACGCTGGGCACGACAACAACAGGGACGCCCTCACGCTGACGCAGGTGGAGACCCGGATCATGAACCACGTCTACCTCAAGGAGTGGTTCCCTCAGGCGTATCTCGACACGCACCAGATGGGGTTCTTCGGCGCTCGCTTCTTCCTGCCTCCGAATAGCAACCCTGTCAACGAGGTGGTCGACCCGCTCGTCTGGGTCGAGCAGCGCCACTACGGGGCGCAGATGATGGTTCGGATGGAGAGCAAGGGCATCCACGGCGTCGAGACAGCGGCGACGTTCCCAGCCGACTTCATGCCCGGATTCAGCCTCGTCTTCCCGTGGTTCGGCATCTGCGGCATGTTCACCGAGTCGGCGAGCGCCAAGCTGGCGACGCCCGTCTACGTCCACTACCACCAGCTCACCGGCACACAGAGGGGCAGACCCGAGTACAGGGTTCAGGTCAACTTCCTCCACCCGTGGAAGGGTGGCTGGTGGACGCTGCGCGACGTGATGGATGGGCAGAAGACCGCCATCATGGCGATGCTGGAGGTCGCGGCAAACAACCGCGAGATGATACTGAGGAACATGCTGAACAAGTCGCTCAGGAGCCTCGAGAG
>DUKA01000050.1:2213-5333 GCA_013329615.1 Candidatus Bathyarchaeota archaeon | reverse complement strand
ACCCACAGGGCTTCGTAAGGAGGCTTGAGCCGGGTGGCGTGATCAGCCTGCGCCCTTGGCGGGATGCGGGCTTGCTCCGCCGCCTTTCGGTGTTCAAGGCCTCTGCGAGGGAGCTGGGGCTCGTCGCGGGGGAGGCGGGGTGGGTTGGGCTTGAGCGACTCGCGGGGCTTGGCGTTGGGGTCGCCATTGAGACGCTTGGTGGGGAGGGGGCGCATATACTGCACTCTGAGAGGAGGATGGTCGTCCCCGCCTATGATGGTGAGGTTGTGGATACGACGGGCGCGGGGGACGCCTTTATCGCCGGCTTCATGGCGGAGTACGCCTCCGGGGAGGATGTGGAGTGGTGCGCCGCAGTTGCATCCGCAGCTGCATCGGCAATCGTCGAGACTGTGGGGCCGAGAATTAAAATAAATCGGCATGGGCTATTTGAGAGGGCGGAAAAGATTCGGGCCGGGATAGTGTACCTATCCTAGCATTCTCTTGGCGACAAAGTAGATGCTGAGAGACACGATGAGACCGACGCCCCACATCCCGTAATACATTATGTCTGCAAAGGGATCGTATGCCACTTCACCGAGAACGAAGATTGCTCCCTCTGAAGCATCTGACTTAGCTTGAGCATCGGCTGCGGCTGAGGAGGCCGTGTCTTCGTATGTCGAGTTAGCGCCACCATTTCCCCTCGAAGGTGCTCCGCTGCTAAGCGTTGTGTTGCCCGCCGCCTCCTTCGAACCCTGCAACGATGCCAGTTCGACGGTGGGGACGGCTAGGTTTGATAGTTGTCCAGGGAGCAGTCCCACGAGAGTCACGCCCGCCACGACGGCGAGCAGGACGTAGACACCATTCTTCATCGCAGTCAACTATAGCGATCCCCCGAGGCTCTTAATGCTAGACTTCCGAACAGCTGTTCTAACGTTAGAACGCCTCAACTCGGCTTCTCCCTCCATATCTTGATGGTCTCGTACCAGAGGACGGCGGCTGGGACGATGCCCATGACGAGCGTAGTGATGTATTCACGGCTCGGGACGAAGGGGAATGAGACGAGGAAGGTCACGAGCATCGATGTGACTAGGACGGCGTAGAAGAGGAAACGGGGAAGCATGACGCCACCGACGCTGACGAAGCTGCGAAGCACGCCCACCTTGACCTCCTTGATTAGACGGTAGTCGCCGTAGACATTCTCGATGAGGCCCAAGTCCTGTAGCTTCTGGATGTGGTAGGCGGCGACGCTGGGGCTGCTGAAGCCGAGGGCGCGCTGGACCTCGCGGACGCCGACGGTCTCCTGTCCCGCCTTGAGTATGTGCATGTAGACTAGGAGAGTCTTGCCCTTCAACTCCGACTCTATGTGGGCGTCGTCCAAGTGGCTTCACCTTTAAGAAAAATGTGAGGGATTTAACGTTGCTGCTAGGGCAGGAGGTTGAGGACGGCGAGTGTGGCGTGCACCGCCTCATCAGTGCGAACGGTCTCCGTGCCCTGCTCGGGGACGGTGTTGATGTTGAACTGGAAGCAGTCAGCGACCTCCCTGTGCTCCCGCTTGAGTATCTCCTGTATGCCGGCGCGTGGGCTGCCGAAGGCGACGAGCACCGCCCGCGCATCGGCAAGCTTCACCTTGAGGCGTTCCTCCTCAGTAGCGAAGGGCGCGCCCGTCCTACTCGTGGCGATCGTTAGGTCATAGTAGCCGCCAGAAGCAAGGTCGCCTAGCGTCTTCTTCGACGCCTGTATCTCGTAGCCCCAGTAGACAGGTATCTCGGCCCTCTTCGCCATTTCGCATCTGGGCTCGGGGCCCGCCTCCGTTATCTTGACGGTTACCCTGCTGCCGCGGGAGGGCGCCTTGCCCACCATTTGGATCGGTTTCTCTACGCCGACATCGACCACGTTTACCCCCTGTTGGTCGAAAAGTACGCCTTCGCGGAACTCTCCGATGCGCAGGTTGGCGGCGTGCGCCTCGAGTTGGTGGTGTGGGGTGCGGAGTGGCGGTAGTGTGCCCGCGTACTGCAATTCGGGGCGAACGGCGTAGAGATGTTTCCGCAGATACTGTGGGGTCTCGACGTATCCGAGGATGAGCTTGCTTAGCGCCGACTCGTCGGGTTGGTCGGGGTAGATGACTACCTCGTCCGCCCTGAATATGGCGGCGCTGCGCGCGACGTGGCCTATGACCTCGGTCTTGTCCCTGAGGTTCGCGTACTCAGCCACTAGGGACGCGGGGACCGCGATCGAGAGTTTACTCTTTCGCCTGCTTGGGGTCAACTTCTTCACCTTGCTTGAGTCTGGGCCACGCCTTCCAGCCTGTCTTTACGAGGCGCTCCCGCTTATCAACGTCTCGGAGCACCCAGTCGAGGGAGGCGTCGAAGCCCCTGAGCCTACGCGCCTCCTCGGGGGCGCCGACCCCCAGTCGACTGAGGTGCTTGATGTACTCACTCTCCGCGAAGTCCTGCGTTATGCCGGTGATCCTGCTGGGGACGACTCTGTAGCCCTCGTTGGCGAGGGCCTTCCTCACCTCGCTGAGGATGTAGCCGGTGCAGACGTGGACGGGCTCGTCCTTGGTTATCTTGAGGGCCTCGGCGCCCTCCCTGACTATGCGGAGGACGTGTGGGAGGTACGCCTTCGCCTTGAACGCCTGCCCCTGGAAGGCTTCGACGGGGACCTCGCCGACGAATCTCTCGTTCGTATCGACGCGCCGCATCACTATCACGGCGCCGCCAACGAGGTCGCCCCAGCCGGAGTCGTCCACCTCGACTACCATGTCATCAAGAAGTATCCGCGCGGGGTGGTTAAAAGAGGCTAGTCCCGCTTGAGGCGGTCTATGGACTCCACGACGCTGGGGTCCCTGCCGTAGAGGACGCCGAGGTAGGCGGAGACGAAGTCGCCGATGTATAGGGCGCTGAGCATGCGGGCCAGGTGCCCCTCCCCGCGTGCCTCGACCTCCAGGACCTTCCCGAAGCTGGGTTTTATTATGTCGATGAATCGGCGCGTCTTTGCGGCGACTCGGTCGTTTTCAGCAGGGTCGGTGAGGAGGACGGCGCAAAGGTGACGCAGGACCTCGGGGTCCCCCTCGGAGGCGACCGTCGCGTTGTGGAACGCCTCGGGGATGAAACTCGACCCGGCGGGGCTCTTGCCATTCTC
>DUKA01000050.1:0-2142 GCA_013329615.1 Candidatus Bathyarchaeota archaeon | reverse complement strand
TCTCTATGGCCTCCTTGACCTCCCACCAGCAGTCCCCAGTGATGCCGGCTTTGCGGGCGGCGACGGCGAGTGTGAAGAACTGGTGCGCTATGGCGGCGCGTGGCTGGAACCCGGCGGGGAGCGTGTAGAGCGTTTGGCGCGCGGCACGTGCCCTCTTCTCCAGCTCGCCGCCGGAGGTAAATGCGACGATCTTTGCCCCTCGGTTCTTTCCCTCTTCGTAGGCGCTGAGTGTCTCCTCGGTGCCCCCTGAGTAACTGACAGCGAAGAGGAGGGTGTCCCTGCCGATGAATCCGGGGAGGCTGTAGTCGCGGGAGACGACGATGGGGACGGGGCTCGTATGCCCCAGCCAGTCCCTGAGCAGGAGGCCACCTACGGCGGAGCCGCCCATGCCCGCGACGACGAGGCTCTTGAAGCGCCTGTACTTGATGTTGACCTTCTCCGCAGTTTCTAGCGCGTCCTCGGCGCTCTCGGGGAGAGCGGTTATGACGTCGAGCATCCCCCTCGGGTCGACCCGCCCGACGTGCTCCAGATCATCAAGGGGGGAGTTCATGGGTGAAAATAGGGCGTGTGGACGGTTTAAACTTGGCTAGGGTTAGCTACCCGCAGACGCGGCGCGCCACGGCGGCGTAGACCTCGATGGTCTTGAGGTAGTCCTCGACCCTGACGTGGTCCTTCTCGGTGTGTGCGAACTGCTCCTCGCCGGGGCCGAAGCCTATGACGGGGATGCCGAGCCAGCTGTAGAACTTGCCGTCGGTGGCGAATGTCCAAACCTTCTTCTTGGGGGCTTTGCCGAGGGCGCCCTTGATGGCGGTCTCCGCCTCCTTTACTACAGGATACGTGGCGGGGTCCGTGTAGAAGCCGTTGAATGTCCTCTCCCCCCTGATTAGGGGCGTCGGCAACACGCTCGCCTTGAACTCCGGGTCTCTCCCCGCCTGATCTGCGATGAGCGCCTGCAGGTCGTGGTAGAGGTTCTCCGCCGTGTAGTTGGGGGTATTACGGCAGTCGATGGCGAACCGGCACTCCTCGGGGACGACGTTGAATGCGCCAGGCTTCACCTCGATCATGGTGATCGTGAGGCTCACCTTGCCGAATAGTGGGTCGCTCGGCAAACGTGGGACTAGCTCGTTCCTGATTCGGGTGATGAGGTCGGTCGCCTTGTATAGGGCGTTTATGCCCCTCTCGGGGGCACTCGCGTGGCAGCTACGACCCTTGACGGTGATGCTCATCTTCATCGAGCCCCTGTGGCCTAGGGCGAGATCCATGTTCGTCGCCTCGCCGATGAGGACGACGTCCGCTAGGAACTGGTCCTTGTCGATCGTGGAGACTGTGCCTGCTCCGCCGACCTCCTCCTGCCCGACTGCGGCGACTTTGTAGTCGCCCCTCAGCTTGATGCCGGCGTCCTTGAGGTAGGCGCCCGCCATGACCATCGCGGCGACGCCCGCCTTCATGTCGCAGGCGGCGCGGCCGTAGATTACCTCGCCCTTCGTGCCGAATGATGCGCCGTCCATGAGCCTCGCGGAGTAGGGGTCTACCATGTCTCCGACGGGGACGTGGTCTATATGCCCGTTCATCAAAATGCTTCGCCCGCCTCTCGAGCCCTTCAGCACGCCCATGGCGTCGCCAAGGGCGTCCACCTTCACTGTATCGAAGCCCGCGGCGCGCATCGCCTCCCCCACCTTCTCCCCGCAGGCCTTTTCTTGTCCACTCGGGCTCGGTACCCTGATGAACTCTTGGAGAACTCTAATCGCGTCATCCCTGTGATCCCTGACCCAATCCGAAGCCGAAACGGTCAAACTGCCCACTAAAAGGATTGGCGCGTGACCCGGTTAAAAGAGGTTCGCGGGCTGTGCAGCACACGGGAATAGATCGTAATTACTAGCCAATCGTTTCTTGGGGGAGATTTCTTCCCGAATAGATCGTAATTACTAGCTTTATCCGCGATGCCTCGGCTTCTAGAGGAACGTCTCCTCGACCCTGAACGCCTCTACGCTCGCCCCGTAGTGTCTCGCGAGGCGCACGGCGACGCGCACCACCCTGCGACTACGGGTGATGTAGACGCTAAACTGAAGGAGCCTTGAACCGGCCTTCAGGGCGGAAAGTCGGCGCAGGTTCGCCCAGAACCGCGGATTCGGCTTCCCCGAG
>DUKA01000091.1 GCA_013329615.1 Candidatus Bathyarchaeota archaeon | reverse complement strand
GCCGTGTCCATCCTCTACTACCCATACCCGTGGAGCCCCGTCACGACCTTCCTGAGCGACTTCGGCAACGTTGCGCAGAGCCCATCGGGTGCCTTGATCTATAATGCGGGGTGCATCATGACGGCGGTCGCCGCCGTGGCCTTCTACATCGGCATGGGCGACTGGGACGGTGGCGCGCTGCTGGGCCTCGGACGTATCTTCGGCGTCTCCTCCGGCGTAGCCCTCGCCATGATAGGCGTCTTCTCCGAGGACTTCCCGCCCCAGCACAGGTTCTGGAGCTACTTCTTCTTCACGATAAACTTCTTCGCCATACTCCTGACGAATGTATCGTTGATGCGCAAGGAGGGCTACGGTAGATCCACGATGGTCGCCGGCTACGCCCTCTCCGCCGTAACGCTGGCCGCCTTCCTCTTCTGGGGGGGTGCCCCCGCAGTCGAGTGGTTCACCGTCTTCGCCTCGATAGCCTTCGCCCTCCTAGTCGGCTACGACACATACAAGAGGGACGCGAAAGCGGGTAATCTCCTTTAATACACGACTGAGTGAAATACACCGCCATATGAACGTGGGGGGCAAGGCGATGCATTTCTCAGTCAAAGAACTCGCCGTCATCGTGCTGATGGCCGCACTCGGCGCCGTCGTGAGCGTCCCGCTCGGCTACCTCGGCAAGGCACTGAACGCTGTCGCCATATTGCCCTTCGGGGCGCCACAGTTACTGGCGGGCGTGCACGTCCTCTGGCTCCTCATAGCAGCTCTATACACGAGACGCGTCGGCTCCGCAGCGGCCACGAGTATAATCAAGGGTCTCGTGGAGGTTACGCTCTTCAGCGCGCAGGGGGTTACAGCGATACCCATCTCGATCGCCGAAGGGCTGCTATGTGAAGCTGGGCTGCTGACCCTCGGGAGGAATCGGTGGTGGGCAGTTGCCGTCTCCGGCGGACTCTCGTCTGTAGGAAACGTGGTTGTGCTTAGGCTTCTCGTCCTCTTCGCGCTGCCCGTGGAGGTGATCGCGTTCATGGCGGTCATGGCGTTCATCTCGGGGGCGGTCGTCGGGCTCTTCTCGCTGAGGGTCAATGCCCTGATAAGGAAGATAGGCCACTAGGCAGCGTACTTCGCCCTCATTTCAGCCATCTTGCCGCAGCTGAACCTGCCCTCGGGGCACCTGCCCAACTGTACGCAGTATGGCCCCACTGCCTCAAAGAGGCTGGGCTCCGCGGCCTTCACCTGTTTCAGCATCTCATCCGCCATGGCGCGTACCTCCCACTGCGCCCTGCTGCAGAGGCGGAGGCCGAAGAAGTGCATGAGACTCCCCCCGTCCATGGTCATGAGGAGGCTCGTCTCGGTAGCGTTGGGCAGCACGAAACGCGCATCCTCCCTCGGGACGCCGGCGTCCACAAGTTCTGAGTAGGCGTCGCTCGCTTCAGTGATGAAGGTGTCGAAGCCCTCTTTCGCCTTCTCCGCTACGGAGGGCGGCGTCACCGTGTGCTCGTGGAGTCTCTTGACCTGTATGTATCGCTGGCTCTGCTGGCTGAAGCTGGCGACCCTGTGGCGGACGAGCTGGTGGCTGCATGCCCTGCTTATCTCCTCGATGGCGAAGGTGAAGGACAGGTGTCTGAGGAACTCCTTCTCCGGCACCTCGGAGACGGGCAGCGCCTCCAAAAATTCCTTGCTGGACGTGTGTGAGAGGAGCTCCACTTTCATGGCTTCCGCCCCCCGAAGGCGTGGACCTGAGGCCACTTCTCCTTGATCGACTCCAGCAGCAGCTCCGCGAATTCCCCGCCCTCGGCGGTGTACTCGACTACGGCACGTAGATTGGCGCTGACGAGCCACTGATTTGAGCCCAACCTCGTGAACGTGAAGAATCTATTTGAGATTAGAACTTTGAGCACATCGCTCTCCTCCGCCTCCAGCAGCCAATCCAACCTGTTATGCTCGATTATGCTCCCGTGCTGCACCTCGAGACGCCCCACGATCTCCGCCACTTTCACAGGGTTCGCGGAGAGCCTATGGTAGAGGTTGGAGGGGGCGGCCCCGCTCGTGGTTGTGAGCATCGCCGTGGCTATGAGGGCGTCCACGGAGGGGGTAGAGGCGAGGAGCCTGAGCTTCAAGGCGTCACACCGGCGGCATGCTGCTCTTCTTCGGCTTCGCTTTGACCGAGTCGGGTATGTCGAGGGCTCGGACGATGTTCATGGAGTTGATCAGGTAGACGGGTGCGCCGTCGGCTTCGAACTGGTTGAGCCTCTTCACTCCGCGGACAATAAGTTTGACCTTGAGCTTTGTGCCGTCGCTGAGCTGGTAGACGTTCCAATGCTCTTCAAGTTCGGTGAAGTCCAGGTCCTTGGCATCGTGTAGTGCATCTTGTTGGATCGCCATCTGCGTTCAACAAGATGGGGAGGCGTCGCGTATTTCTTCTTTAGCCTAGAGGGACGCGCTTGATCCTCTTCGACGCCTCGGTGCAGAGTTCGCTCAGCCCGAGCACGGACTCTATTGACTCGATCTTGTCTATCCTGCTCCGGGTCGCCGGCGTGGACGGCACCGCCTTGCAGCCCTCGACCCTATGGGCTGTGATCGCGTATGTGCCGATGACCCTCGCGCGGTCCTCTATCTCCACCTTGTCCAGTCCTATTATTGGGCGCAGCACGGGTATGCGANNGGTATGCGGACGGCGGAGTCGAGGACGTAGAGGTTGTCGAGGGTCTGGCTCGCCACCTGCCCGAGGCTCTCCCCGGTGACGACCGCCTTGGCGCGTTTGTATTTGCAGAACGCCTCGGCGATCCTGTACATGGCGCGCTTGCAGAGTATGCAGGTGAAGCGCGGCTCGGGGGATTCGAGTATCCTCTCCATGACTGCACCCATGGGTGCGGAGTAGAGTGCGAAGCCCTCCGTGGGCGCGTACTTCGCGAGCCCCTTGAACGCCTCCTCCGCCCTGCGCAGGTAGCTCTCCCCGACGTACGGCGTCTGATCCATGAAGAGTGGGAGCACCTCGACGCCGCGCTTCATTATGAGCCACGTGGCGACCGGGCTGTCGATGCCTCCGCTGAAGAGTGAGATTGCGCGCCCCTGAGAGCCGTAGGGCAGGCCACCCGCGCCATTGAGCATGCGTGAGTAGACGTAGCTATCCTTGTCCCTGACCTCGATGGTGACCGTGACGTCGGGTGCGGTGAGGTTAACCCTGATCTTCCTGTCCTTGTATGCCTCGTTTATGGCTGAGCCCGCCTTTATGGCTAGGTCACGGCCCCCGTAGGGGTGGTCGCCGACGACCTTGGGGCGCACCGCGAAGGTCGAGCCCTCCTTGAGGACGTCGCCCGCCACCTTCACGGCTAGGCTCACGACGTCCTCCATGGCGGAGCCGGCTCCCTCCGCGGGAATAGCGTGCACGACGCCGAAGACGTCCGCCACAACGCTCGCCGCCTCGGCGGGGACGCCATCTATGATTATCCTGCCGAACTGCCGCCTCGACTTCGCCTCTCGATAACCTGCTCTGTGAAGCACATGCTCGATCTGGGCGGCGAGTCGCCTTTCCAGCGTGCTGCGCACGTACTTGCTCTTGAGGGCTATTTCGTTGTAGGCGGCAAGGATTGGCATATCGGTTGGTGGTTGGTGCCCCGCCTCTTAAGCTGCTCGGGATAATCTTTAACCGGCATCCTCCGCCAATAGACTCGGTGGACTGAGACGTCATTTTGGGAGGAGTGGGAGAAGCGAAGGAAGCGAGGCACGCCGTTCTTCTTCCCCGACCTTGAGAGGATGGTCGACGAGATGGAGAAGGAGATGGCCGACTTCTTCAAGGAGTTGGAGAGCGAGATACCCGAAGACCTTTCGTCGGCGCGTAAGCTGCCGGACGGCTCGGTAAAGAAGGAGTACGGGCCATTCGTCTACGGTTACTCCGTCAAGATAGGGCAGGACGGCAAGCCCACGGTGCGCGAGTTCGGCAACATGAAGCCAACCACGGGCGGGGAGGATAAGAAGCCCGTCAGCCTGCAGGAGGCGAGGGAGCCCCTCGTCGACGTGATACAGGAGCAGGACCAGATCAAGATAATAGCGGAGCTTCCAGGCGTGGAGAAGGACGACATACAGCTATTCGCCACCGATAGGACCCTGACGCTCGACGTCACGAACCCCGAGCACCGATACCACAAGGAGCTTGAGCTGCCCTTCGAGGTCGACGAGGGCTCTGCGACGAGCACCTACCGCAACGGCGTCCTCGAGACTGTCATGAAGAAGCGGCGTGAGAGGGGCTCGGGGCGCTCGATCAAGGTAGAGTGACCCTAGCGCCACCGCTCCATCACGTACCTCGTCGTATCAGACAGCGAGAACGGGCGGCTGTTGTTCCCCGTCCTGACGAAGAAGTGTTCCTGCCCGTTCTCCTTTATGAAGACGGGCTCGCTGGATGGCGAGACGTTCACCCTGCAGACCTCAACGCCGTCGACCAGGGGGAAGGAGACCCTTATGAACCTGAGGAACGAGTCGCCGACCTTGGCGGAGAAGAGGCTTATGAGCTTGTTCTCGAAGCCGTCCCTGCTCGGGGTGCGGAGCGTCTGGTAGTCGAGGCACAGCCCGAGCGCCTGCCTGTCGTCGGTCACCCCGATGATGAGGTCGCCGCCGTCGGCGTTCATGAAGGCGCAGACAGTCTTCAGGCAGACGTTCTCGAGGTCTGGGTTCACGCACTTCTTGATGAGGTCCCATCTGAGAGTGGACTTGAATTCTAGGTGCTGCCCCTCGTCGGATTTGACGACCTGCTGGGCGAAGACGGCTTCGTCTTCCGTGGCGCCACGTGCCTGCTTCTTGGCGGCCGCGACCAGCTTCTTCTGCAGACGTATGAAGTCGGTTGCGGAGAGTATGCCGAGGAGGCGGTGGGTCGAGGGCTCGACGACGGGGAGCTTCTTTATCCTCTTCTCCACCATGATTTCGTTCGCCTGCTCGAGGGGTGTGTCTGGGGTTATGGTGATGAGGGAGGGGGACATGATGTCGACGACCATCGCCTCGCTGGCGCGTAGCCCCTTGGCGACGACGCGTGTGAGCACGTCGCGCTCGGTGATTATGCCGTGCAGGACCCCTTCGGAGGTGACGACGAGGCTGCTTATGTCGTGCTCCGTCATGAGGCGCACGGCGCTCTCGATCGACTCCCTGGGCCCGATGGATACGACTTCACGTATCATCGCATCCTGCACGCTGAGGGACAGAAACCCACACCACTTCGTTAACCTTCAGGTACCGTTTAATGGATTGTGGAGCGGTAAACAGGTGTGAGTGGCACGGATGGGAACCATTTTATCCCTGGCGGCGTTTCACTTGTTTAGCCGATGATGTGAAGGCATTAGTGCGATCCGTGAGCGATCAGAGTTACACTGAGGCTACTTTCTAGGAGAAAATTCATGACCCAAGAAGACCGTTGATGTTTAATGTGCATACGTTTCAGTGAATTGGAGCCGGCGACTCTGAGGGAAAACGAATGAAGGTCATTGACGTCCACAACCACCTGAACCCGCGCCCATTCCTGGAGGCAGTGCGAGCAGGTCACGATTGGCACGGGTTCACCGATAAACACGGCGAGTTAGAGAACCCCCGGAACCACTGGACGCTAGAGGAGCGTCTCACCGAAATGGACAGGCTTGGCGTGGAGATGCAGGCACTCACTGTTTACGGCGACTTCAATAAATACGACCGTGACCCGAAGCTCACCAAGGCGACGGTAAAGGCCTGCAACGACGAGATAGCGGCCATGGTGGATGAGCACCCGGATCGATTCGTGGGTCTGGGCATTCTCCCAATGCAGGACGTGGCGGCATCGGTGAGTGAACTAGAGCGTGCGATCACAGAACTCGGTCTGAGGGGCGTCACAATCAAGGACCACATCAACGGGCACACCCTCGACGAGCCTCAGTTTCACCCCTTCTGGGAGGCAGCCGAGCGGCTTGGAGCCGTCGTCGAGTTCCATCAGGGCAACACCATAGTGAGGCAGAGGATACCACGCTACTTCCTAGAGAACACCGTGGGCAACCTCGTTGAGCGGACACTCACATATGGGGCACTCGTGCAGGGCGGGATCATGGATCGCTTCCCGAGGCTGAAGGTCTGCCTGCTGCACGGTGGCGGCTACGTCGCCTTCGCGGTCGCCCGGATGGACAAGGGGTGGGAGGCGGCGAAGCTGGACTACATGGTCAAGTACTCCGCCGAGGAGAGCCGCCAGTCACTCTCCCGGCCCCCGAGTCAGTACGTGGGGAGCTTCTACTACGACTGCGCCACCTTCAGCGAGCCGACGCTGCGGTTCTTGATAGACGCCGTGGGGATAGACAGGGTCGTCTTCGGGACAGATTACCCCTGCCCGATGGAGGTGGTCGATTCGGTCGACTGGATAAACGGCCTCGATAGCCTTACCGGTTCGGAGAAGCGGGCGATTTTATCGGAAAACCCGGCCAAGATGCTCGGCATCTGACTCGCCACATAACTTTCCGCGTGTTGCATTGTTTATGCCCGTTTTTCTTGAAGATTAAGCGCTCTTAGACCCTGCGAAGTATGATAAATTAATAATTGTTAAACCTCTGCGGCGGATACATACTCCAAGGGGCTTCTCTTGTTCAGGAGACTGGCACTGGGTGTGGCCGTCCTCATCAGCGTCATAATAGCCACTGTTGCCATAACCGCCTATCTTCAAGTAGAGCCCTCAGACGGTGTGCATCCCCCCGAAGTCCCGGATAAGGGCGGAGGGACGAACCGGACTGTGATGATGGGTCTCATAGCAGGGAGCAACAGCTCTGCGCCACGGCTGCTCTACGCCGCAAAACGTGGCTTGGACGAAGTCAACGCACATTGCCAGACACTTGGACTACCGTGGAGATTCGACATAGTCGAGTATATCGCACCTGATCCACTTACACAAACGGAGGTCATCCAGAACCTAAACGCCGAAGGCGTGAAGATCATGTTCTGCGAATGGAACAGCCCAATATGCAGTTTCCAGACATACATAACTCTGCATAACATAACGATGATCGGCGTACCCGACTCTCATTGTCGGAGCCACAAGCAGATTGACAGCGTATACAGAATGAGCCCCAACACAACAGAGGAGACCGAGGCACTCGCGGAGACGCTGCGTGCCAATGGGGTAAAAGCCGTGATCGTGTTACGGGACAGCTACAGCTACGAATATTTGTCGACCATCCTGCCGCGGGAGGGCACAGACTTCGAGGAAGTCATGGAGATAATCCATGATCACACCGAGGCCGAGCCGAGCGTGTGGCAGGACCAAGACGCCGAGAGATCCAGAGCCTTCATGGACGAGGTAAACACAAAACTAAACGAACTCTTGCAGAGATATGAGCCTTCGGAGGTCGGCGTGGTCTACTCGTTCTCTTATGTTAACGAGAACCTCGTCAAGGAGATCGCCAGTCACGGAGAACTCCAGTCGGTGACTTGGTACACCACCCCCCTCTATTATGCCAACCAGACGCTGATGTTAAGCCACTCGGATGTGTTTGCCAAGATCCATTTCTTGAGCCTCTCTCTATCCAAGCCCGGGGGCGACGAGTATCTCTTCCTAGAGGAGGGATACGAGGGATCGTCTCTCTACACGTTCGATGGCGTCCCACTCGGGTCGAAGGAGGCGGCTCTCTATGACGCGGTTAAGGTCGCCTCCTTGGCGGTGATAGAATCCGGATCTACCCAAGGCGAAGATCTGCAGTCAGAAATCTCGATAGTTGCGACAAATTATGTGGGGGCCACTGGGAACATGGCGCTCGATGCCAACGGTGACCGCATGGGTTCCGACTTCGACATCTACGGGTACTACGACGTGGGTGGGAGTATTCAGTGGGTAATCGCGGGGCACTATGATTCAAAGACAGGCGAAACCGAGTTATTCTCCTAATATCGGGATATCCAAAGTGATGCTCCTGTCTCGCATACGCTCCGTCGAGGTGTTTTTCGGACCAGAAGTGGGTTTTATCATAACCTGTGTTGGTTTACCGAGAGCGGTTGAGGAAGACGCATAGCATGGCTCCCAATATTGCGGTCGCCGCGGCAAGTTGAAGGGACGATGCGACGCCGTACGCCTCCGCCACTCCCCCAAGAACGAGGGGGGTAATCACGCTGCTTGTGTTTGAGAAGCTCTGGTAGACCCCCATGGCGGCGCCCTTGCGATCCGGAGGCGCCTCGGATGTAATGTAGACGTTACCCGCGGTGAGGGAGATGCCATACATTACACCTTGAACGGCGAGTAGGATCAAGACTATGTTGAGTATTGAACTTGAAGCTAGGAAGGCGATCATTACTGCTTGCGCGAGCACCCCGCCAACTAGTAGCAGGAAGGTCATGCGGCCCTTCATGGCGATGTTCGCGGGATACCGTATCACGGTGGAGAATAGCCCCCTGACGGTGAAGCCCAAGCCGACCTCGGCAGAGTTCAACCCTACAACGACGCCGTAGAGTGGGAAGAACGTGCTCAGGGCGTTGTAGAGCAGGGTGTTAATGAAGTTGGTGAGCCCTGCGGCGAGGACGCGCGGATCTGAGAGAGTCTCGCGCATGCCCGCCCTCTTTACGGGGGTGCTCGAAGGCCTCACAGTATCCTTCGTTAATAGTATGGCGGTTAGGCCCGATGCCCCTAGGAGGCTGCTCGCGATGAAGGCTGCGTTGAATCCCCAGAGGGTCGAGGCGTATCCTCCGATAATCGGCCCGACGGTGAAGCCGATGCCCATCGCGGTCATGTAAATGCCCTGCGCTATTACACGTGCCTCCCCTACGGCCTCCTCGGTCACCCAGATGAAGCCGAGCCCGAAGGTCGAGCCCATGGCGACGCCGAGGATGAGCCTGGCGACGAGTAGATGCAGCGTCGAGGAGGCAACGATGTAGATGATGGGCACGATCGTGAACAGGGAAAAGCCCATGAGCAGGACCGCCTTCCTGCCGAATTTGTCGCTAATGCTGCCGATGGGCACCGATAGCAAAATCATGGCGACGCCGATCGCCGAACCGTAGAGACCAATCATCGTCAGACTTGCCCCGTGCTCCTGGGCGAACGTCGGGAAAATGGGAATGACGAGGCTGTGGCTGGCGTCGGCGAAGAAGATTGCCACACATATCAACGAGGCGCGAAGCAGACTAAGCCACTCCTCTCCTGTCAGGCGCTCGAGCATCCATAATTCGCTGCTCGGCGGGTAGGAAAACCTTGTGGACGCCTATATGGCTACGTGAACTGGATCAAGGAGATCGCCTTAGTCGGGCAGATGCTCACGCAGAGCCCGCAGCCGAAACAAAGGTCCTTGTCGTACTCCATCTTCCCGTCTACCATCTTTCGCGCCCCGAAGTGGCATCGCTCAACGCACTTGCCGCAGGATACGCACTTCGACTCGTCCATCGTCGTCGTTGCTATCGACTTGAGGATGTGGGGGGCCATGTTGAAGCGGAGCGTCGCCCCTAGGATGCTGCAGCAGCATGAGCAGCAGTTGCAGACGTAGTTTACGCCCTCTGGCTTTGGTGTGTCTGTGCGCATGTACGCCATTGGGACGAGCCCGGCGTCGCGCGCCCTCGTCACCACCTCCAGAGCCTCATCGATTGTGATCTGCCTCGACGTCCCCCTCGCTATGCCCTTCTCCGCGGCGTCGTTAAGCTGGACGCAGACGTCCCGGGGCGCGTCGCAGTGGTGGAGCTTCGTCCTGCATGGGCAGTCCTGAATGGCGATCTTGTGCGCCTTCTCCAGGTACCGCTTCACGCTGTCGAGGTTTAACACGGTGTTGTTTAGCTTGATCTCCTCGTAGACGGGCAGCGCGATGCCCGCGGCGGTGTTCCCCGCGTTCTCCTCCGCCCAATCCCGGTCCCAGTCGTCCTCAAACCTGTAACCCGGTAGCTTGTGAGCCATCCCCTCGTCTCCTCCGCCCTGCACCTGAGAAGGATATATAAAGGGATATAACCTAGAGGGTTAAACCGTTAACCTATGAGGTTGGATGGGGAGATAGAGGAGCTGCGCAAAGAACTCGTCAAATTCCGCACCGAAACTAGGCAACACTTAGAAGTCATCGAAAGCGAGGTGACGAAGCAGGTCAGCCTGAACTACAACCACACAATAATCGACTACCTCATCGACGTCTCCAGCGACGCCGTGCGCAACCTCAAATGTGACAGGGGGGACGAGGAGACCACCTGCAAGGCTACCCTCACGGCGCACCAGCGCCGCCTGACAAGCCTCCTCAAGACGGGCAGATTCGACGACTCATACACGGAGCTAAAGCAGGTTAAGGAAAGCTTGGGAAAATTCAAGGATATGATGGCGGGGCAAGGCAGGCAAAGCTGCGTCGCCTGCATACAGAACGAACTCGACGTCCTCACCTCGAGCGAGAAGCTCCTCACACAGCTGCGCTCAATAGGCTCACCCGCCTTGACGATGGAGCAGGGCAGGGCGACAGTGGACAGCCTAAACCCCGAGAAGGCCGCGGAGCAACTGCTCGAACCACTCAGCAACAAGACGCGGCTCACCATAATGAAGAGCGTCTTCAGGGGCGAGAACAGGTTCACAGACTTCATCAAGGCGACCGGCCTCGAAGGCGGTCAGCTCCTGTACCACATCCGGAAGCTGATCGACTCAGGCCATATCACGCAGTACGAGTCGAAGGACTACGTTTTGACGCGTATGGGGATGCGCTCTATAATGCTCGTGGCGCAGCTGAACCAAGAACTCTCCATGTAGACTAGTAGGAGTCTATCAGCGCCTTCCAAAGGTTGGCGGAGGGCTTCCTCGGCGGCAGCCCGAGGCTCTCGATCGAGGGTCTGTTCCCACCGATCATGGAGGCGACTATCTGCGACTTCGCCGCGTTCTCTAGGGCGATGGTGAGCATACATGTCTCCTCGACGCTCTTCCCGACGATCACCGGCCCATGCGCCTTGAGGATGAGGGCGTTCGCGGCCCCGATCTTCCTTGCCGCTATCCTCCCCTGCGTCTCGTTCCGAATCAGCGTCCCGACGCCCTTCGAGAAGTATGTTGGGTCATCGATCTCGTCGTAGGTGGGGATGCCCCCCGTGAAGGCGAGGGTGCTCGGGTCGAGCAACTCCAGCTTGAGCCCGAGCGTCCCCATGAGTGTGGCGTTGGTCTGGTGCGTGTGAACGACGGCGCCCACGTCGGGGCGGGCCCTGTACATCTCCAAGTGGATGGGTAGCTCAACGATCTCGTAGTCGGGGCCCGACACCTTCCGGTAGTCGAGCGTAAAAGTGATCAGGTCGTCCGCCGTGACCTTGTTCCACCCGACATCCCGTGGCTTGACGATGACCTCGTCCGTCCCCGGTATCCGGGCGCTGAAGTGCCCCATCGGGTTCGGGTTGTGAACCGAAGGCACCTCCCGGTACAGAACCTTGCAGGACTTTATGAGTTTCTCGACTATCTCCGATCGGACATCACCGGTCAAGGGGGAACAAGGAAGGGGTACCCAACTTCCCATAAGTAACTTACCCCCCGTGAATGGTGAATCCTACGGAAAAAGTAGGGAGGAGGGAGGTATCCTCAATAAACTGTTTCCGACCTTCATTCGCCTAAATGAGCCTAAAAACAACGCCAACGGTGTGTCTATCTATGCAAAAACGGCATCTATTTCATACATATCCGATCAGAAACTCATGAGAAAAAAAGCGTTGGTTTGACACTAAATACGACGTTTATTTTCTCATTGAGAGTAAAAGTCGCCGGAGCTCCCTCGTCATCGAGAGTGACCTCTCGAACTCCTCCTCACTCATCGCCATCAGCGTGCTGTACTGTATGACCCTGTTGAGGAGACTCGGGTCCATTGGGCCGAATTTTGTGAAGTAGCCGGATGAGCCGCAGAAGGAGCAGATGTCCTCGACGACGCGCGGCGTCATCCCTATCGCCGCCCTCTTCTTCACGAGCTCCGCGAGTGTCTCTGCATTCCCCTCGCTCACCTCTACCTGTGCCCCGATCTCGTTCAACCCATTCAACACCTCGATGAACCTGTGTGTGTCGTTCTCCGGTATCTCATCCTCCCGGTAGACGAAGGTATCCGCCGTCGCAGTGTAGTAGCTCTCGATGAGGTGCCCCGAGCGCCTCTCCTCCACCTCCACGACTAGCCCCGCCCCCATGAGCTTACGCAGATGATGGTACACGTTCTGGGGCGTCATCACGAGCCTCTCCGCAATCTCCTTCGCAGACAGCTCCGCCTCCCTGAGCAGCAGGAGCATGCGCCGCCTCGTACGGTCCTCCAGCAGAGTGAACGCCTGCTGATCTATCGCCTTCAGGAGTCGGTGGGACTCCTGCGCACCGTCTCCACCCACACCGTCCACCATTAAAACCCCATTTTAACATTCAAACGGAACCGCTATATGAATTTAGTGCGAACAGAAACTTGAGGGAAGGGAGATGGCGGAGAAGAACAGGGACGCATTCCTGATAGTCGATATAGGCGAGACGACGAGGGCGGCGCTTGTCCAGAGAGAGAACGGGACATACAGGCTCGCGGGGACCGGGGAGGCGGAGACCACACTCGACGCACCCGAACTAGACGTCACCGAGGGAATCCGGAAAGCGGCTCAGAGCCTCAAGAAACAGGGTAAACTCATAGGGGCGAACGGACCCGAGGGCGTGAATCTGCTCTGCTCAAGCGGCAACGGTGGCGGCCTCTACATGATGGTCGCCGGCGTCATCAGCATGATAAGCGGGGAGAGTGCACAGAGGGCCGCACTCGGCGCCGGCGCACACCTCATCGGCGTCTTCTCCAAGGACGACCCCCGTCCGGAGTACAGGCTCGTCGAGACCATGAGGGAGACACGACCCGACATGTTCCTCCTCGCGGGAGGCACGGACGGAGGCGCCTTCAACCAGGTACTCGACATGGCGACCACCATACGGGACGCGGACATCAAACCCCGCTTCGGCGATGACTACAAGCTCCCGGTGATCTACGCAGGCAACGTCGAGGTACGCGACAGGGTCGCCGAGACCCTCACCGAGGGATACGCGACGCGTGCAGTTGACAATGTGCGCCCCGAGATAGAGCGCGAGAACCTCGGACCCGCCAAGGAGGCTATCTACGACTCCTACATGGAGCACGTCATAACCCACTCCCCCGGCTACGAGAGGCTCGCCAAGTGGGTCTCCCGCCCAATCCTCCCAACCCAGGCCGCCGTCGGCAAGATGCTCTACTCATACGCCGAGAGGCGGAAAGCGAACCTCCTCGCCGTAAACGTCGGAGGCTCCACGACCGACATCTACTCCGTCTACCGCGGCATCTTCAACAGGTCCCTCGATGCCGAGATGGGACTCACATACGGCGCCATGAACGTCCTCAAGACAGCCGGCGTAGGCAACATCGAAAAGTGGCTCCCCGAGGCGATCGACGAGAGGAGGATAAGAAACGCCGTGGGCAACCTCATGGTCCAGCAGCCTCAATCATTCACCGAGGAGCAGCGCATCCTCAGGGGCGCCCTCGCACGGGAGGCGATACGCGTCGCCATCGAGGCACACAAGGAACTAGCCAGTCGCCTCAAGGGGATCAACATCAGGAGGACGATAGCAGACACCTTCAGCCAAGACGTCGAGTCAACATACCTCGACATGGGGGACACGCAGATCATCCTCGGTATGGGCTCAGCCTTCCAGTCTCTCGGCGAGTCTGCACACCTCCTTCTAGACTCACTCGAGCCCCTCTATCTCAGCGAATTCTACATAGACAGGGCGGGACTCACACCACACGCCGGGATGCTACTCGGCGACGCACCTGAGGCCGCCTTCAACCTGTTCACGGGCGAGACCCTCCAGAGGCTTGGCACCTGCCTCAGCCCAGCGGGGAAGGGTGAAGGAGAGGCACTCCAGATCAAACTCAGTAGATCAAATGGTAAGATCATCGAGACTAGCGCCGCCTTCGGTGAGATCAAGACCCTGCCCCTCCTCGACGGCGAGACGGCTAAACTCGAGGCGAGGGCGAGTAAGGGACTCTATCTGGGCAAGGGGAAGGAGAAGAGCATCGAGGCGAGCGTAACAGGGGGCGCCCTCGGCCTCATAATCGACGCAAGAGGGAGACCACTCAGAACGCCCGAGAAGAAGGAGACCATCAAGGCGTGGGCGAGGGCGCTCGCGTTGGAGGAGGCGTGACACCATGACCGGAACTGCACCCACTCAGAGGGACGTCACAATACGAAAGACGCGCCGACTCCCAGCCCCCGGCGAGGTACTCGTCAAACTAGGCGACACAGTCAGGGAAGACACCCCAATCGCTAGGGGACGCGTCAGAAACACCAACATAGTCGAGATCAGGGTCGACCAGAAGCTCGGCGTCGACCCATACAACCTGCGCGGCTACATGCTCAAGAAGGAGGGCGACGCCGTCAAGAAGGACGAGGTCATCGCCCTCAGGCGCTCCTTCTTCGGCTCATCCACGAAGGTCTGTAGATCACCCCTCGACGGGACGCTCGAAGCCTTCTTCGAGTCCTCCGGTAAGGTGCTCATCAGGGGCGAGCCGCTGCCCATCGAGGTAAAGGCACACATACCCGGGAGGGTGACTGAACTGTTTCCCCTCGAAGGCGCGACCATCGATTGCAAGGGCTCGATCACGCGGGGAGCCATAGGTTTCGGCGGCGAGACACGTGGGAAACTGGAGGTCCTCGCCGAGACCCCCGACGAGGTGCTCACCGACGCCCTCATAACAAAGGCGCACGCCGGCAAGGTGATCGCAGGCGGAGCCACGGCGACACTCGAAGCCCTGAAGAAGGCGGCGTCGACAGGCGTCGCAGCGGTGATCGTAGGCGGCGTCGACGAGAAGGACCTCACACAGCTCATGGGGAAAGAGCTCAGCTTCGGCGTGACGGGGCAGGAGAACCTCGGGTTCACACTCGTCGTGACGGGTGGCTTCGGCGCCGCGCCCATGGACGCCGATGCCTTCAAGCTGCTCAACGAGAGCAATGGTAGACTCGCGTGCGTCGACGGGACGACACAGATACGCACGAGGATACTACGCCCAGAGGTCATCGTCCCCGCCTGAGCCGCCAAATCTTATCAACACAACGACCACATCTCAACCAAGTGGTTGCCATGCCGGACGCATATGTCGACGGCTCAGTTAGAAGCGTAGACGAGTTGAGACCAAGCATCCTGCCCCTGAGGCAGCGGGCCGTCATCCGAAACGACTGGCTCAGGGACCGCCTCGAAAATTACCTCCCCGAGCTGATGAAGAGGGAGGGCCTCGACATGTGGGTCGTGATCGCGAGGGAGTACAACGAGGACCCAGTCATAATGTCGATGCTTCCCGAGCCCTTCATGTACGCGAGGAGGAGGACGATACTCCTCTTCACCCTCCGAAAGGATGGCACAGTCGAGCGCCTCACCTTCGCAAGATACGGAATGGGAGACTTCTACAAGACCGTCTGGGACCCCGACAAGGAAGAGCAGTACGACTGCCTCGCACGCGAGATAAAGAGGCGCAAGCCCACGAAAATCGGTATAAATGTCTCCGAGACGACCGCCTTCGGCGACGGGTTAACACACGGCGAGTACACGCAGCTCGCGAGAGCCCTCGGGCCACGGTACGCAAAGAGGCTCACAAGCGCGGAGGCACTCGCCGTGGGGTGGCTCGAACACAGAAGCCAGAAGGAACTCACAGCATACCCGGAGATAGTAGCCATCACACACGCCATAGTCGAGGAAGCCTTCAGCAGCAGGGTAACCCACCCCGGCGTCACAACCACCGACGACGTCGCGTGGTGGATGCGCCAGAAGATGGTCGACCTCGGCCTCAAGCCATGGTTCCCACCCACGATAGACCTGCAAGCCCCAGACCAGCCCCACGACAAACCCGCCAAGAGAAACACGATACAGCCTGGCGACCTCGTACACTGCGACGTGGGCTTCTACTACCTAGGACTCGCCACCGACGTCCAGAGGAACGTCTACATACTCAAACCCGGCGAGACCGACGCACCCAAGGGGCTGAAGGCGGCGCTAAAGGACGCTAACAGGCTCCAGGACATCCTCGCCGGTGAGATGGGTGTCGAGAAGACAGGCAACGTCGTTCTCAAGGGGTCGCGGGAAAAGGCGATGAAGGAGGGGATTATGCCCTCGATCTACACGCATCCCCTCGGCACCCACGGACATGCCGCCGGTACCACAATTGGACTCTGGGACAAGCAGGACGGCGTCCCCGGCAACGGAGACTACCCGCTACACGAGGACACATGCTACGCCATCGAGCTAAACGCGAAGAAGGCGGTCCCCGAGTGGGGAGGACAGGAGGTCAGGATGAGCCTCGAGGAGGACGCGGTCCTTACAAAGGAGGGTCTGTGCTGGCTCAGCGGACGCCAGACACGCCTCTACCTGATCTAGTCGTAGAGAAACTTGCCGAACCTCGAATCGATCTCTAGGGTGTTTTTCTCGACTCCCTTCTCGCAGCGTCCTATCACCTGTACGCCGAGGCCGAACTTCTCCGCGGCGCTCCTCGCCGCCTCCACTGAGCCGGGGTCGAGTATGAACTCGAAGCCGACGCCCATGTTGAAGTCCTGATACATTTCCCTCCACTCGACGCGTGCCTCGCGCTGTATGAGGGGAAAGATGGGGTCGGGCTCCGGGAGGCTGTCCTTGACGTACTTCACGCCGCTTCCTACGCGCAGGCACTTTGTCTGCCCCCCACCCGTGTTGTGTATCATTCCGTGGACGCCACCGACCTTTCTCAGTACGGCGGCTGCCACCGGCGCGTAGAGCCGTGTAGGCGAGAGCAGAGCCTCGCCGACGGATGCGCCGAGACCCTCGGGCTTGTCATCGAGCTTGAACCTGCCCGTATACCGCCCGCGGCTCGGGTGACTTATCTCAGGATACTTCTCTAGGTACTTCTCGGAGAGAAGACTTGTTCTCGCGAGCGTATGTCCGTTGCTCATTATGCCACTATTCGGTTGCTTCTCGAACCTGCATGGCCCGCCGCTGCGCAACCCCAGTATGACGTCCCCCGGCTTCACGGCGTCCCCCGAGATTACCCGGCTCAGCTCGACGCGTCCGTAGAGTGTGACGCAGACGTCCAGCGTCCTAAGGAGGTCGGGTAGGTCTGCGGTCTCGCCTCCCGCGAAGGCGACGGGTGAGCCCTCCCGCGCAAGAGTCTCCTTGCATTCGGCGAAGCCATCGGCAAGCGCGCCCAGCATTGCGACACGGTCTATGATCAGTGGATTGTATGCGATGTAGTCTACGAAGCTGATGGGGTCTGCGCCTACGCAGAGCACGTCGTTTATGTTCATGGCGAGGGCGTCCTGCGCGAGCCCACTGAACCATGAGGCGTTGCCCGTCTCCTTGTACATGAGGTACGCCTGTATGGGCTTGCTCCCGGCGGAGTCAGTGTGCAAAACGTGCCCCCACTTGGGGTCCCGGGGGTCACGCTGGACAACACAGAACGCCCCGGGGTGAATATTCTCAATGGCGCCCTTGAACCGCTCAATCCCCGGCTTCTTGACGTCAACGCCTAGCTCCTTGTATCGCGACCCCAAACTCTCCACCGACGAGTAACAGGGGAGTGTTTGAAAATAAGAGGGTTAGGGATCGAGGGGCACGTCGACGCTCTCCTTTACGGAGTCGAAGACCATCACTGTCAACGTCTTCGATATCCCGGGGACCATCCTAAGCTTGTCGACGACGAACCTGCCGACGGCGTTCACGTCGCTCTCTTTTACCTTGATGAGAAAATCCCAGTCCCCCGTGATAATGTGTACCTCCTGAACCTCTGGGAACTTGCCCACCCTCTTCGCCACCTCACGCTGATCGAGGTTCTTGTCCGCCCCCGGCGGGTGATACATGAAGCTGACGAAGATGAAGGCGGTCGTCGGCCTCCCAAGCTTCGCCGCGTCCAAGATGGGCTTGTACCCCTTTATGATACCGGCGTCCTCAAGTCGTTTTATCCGGCTGTAGACCGTGGTTATCGGGGAGTCTATCTTGGCGCTGATGTCCTTCGCGGACACCTTGGCGTCCTCCATCAACATCTTAAGAATCTCGTGATCCTTCTCATCCAGGCTGATTGACGACATTATAAAAACTACGAACCGCGCAGCATATTTAAGTGTTATTTCGTAACTATTACAAGATTACCTGAAATAATTTTATATCACAGACTGTGTGCCCGTATAGAGTATCCACGGTGCAACAAATGCTCGACAAGGCTGAACTGACGACACAACTGCAGGCAAGGTACAAGGACATCAAGAAACCCGAGGTCAAGGCGGTCATGAGGATACAGGACGAGATACTCTCCGCCCTACGGGACCACCTCCGCGGCGTGGGCTTCATCGAGATACTCGCCCCGATCATCGGACCCGCGACCGACCCCGGCATCAGAGGCGCGAGCCAGGTCTCCTTCGACTACTACGGGACCACCTACAAGATCATGAGCAGCATGATCCTCTACAAGCAGATGGCGGTCAACAGCTTCGACAGGATCTTCGCCCTGAGCCCCAACATCAGACTCGAGCCAGACATCACCCGTGAGACTGGGCGCCACCTAAGCGAGTTCAGGCAACTCGACCTCGAGATTGCCAACGCAACCTACTTCGATGCCATGGCAATCGGCGAGCAGATGGTAACGAAGGCCATCAAAAGAGTCAAGATCAACTGCGCGGATGACCTCGAAGCACTGGGGAGGGAGCTGAAGAGCCCCAAGCCCGAATTCAAGAAGATCACACACCACGACGCCGTAGAGCTCCTCACGGAGAAGGGATTCAAGCTCAATCAAGGGGAGGAGATCCCATGGGAGGCGGAGTCGACGCTCAGCAAGAGCTTCGGCGACTTCTTCTGGATTATCGACTATCCGCGGACTGCGCGGGGTTTCTACGATAGGGAGGACGAGGCGCGTCCCGGTATCCTGTGCGACTTCGATCTATTCTATCCCGAGGGCTATGGCGAGGCGATAAGTGGAGGCGAGCGCGAGTACAAGTACGAGAAGGTCGCGAGGAGGATGCTATCCACAGGCGAGGTGCTCGAGGCGTACAGGTGGTACCTCGATATGCTGAAGGAGGGGACTACGCCCAGCGCCGGCTTCGGCATAGGCGTCGAGCGCCTGACCCGCTACGTCTGCGGCAAGGAGTACATCTGGGACTCAGTGCCGTTCCCCAAGGTACCCGGCATCGTCTCACCCTAGAATACTCGCCAACTCTTCGGGGTCGACGACGTAGACTTTTATCCCCGAGTTCTCGTACACCTTGACAAGCAGGCGAGGCGAAACACGGTTCACCGCGGAGTAGACCGCCTCGGCGTCATCTCCGTAGCGAACCCAAATCGTGACTCTGTGGTTTGCCAGCCACTTCACTGACTCTAGAGGTTCCGAGATGCCATAGTGGTGAGGCGCATAGTGGTTTCCTATCAGGCTCTTTTCGGGTAACTCCCACCTGCTGATGAGGCGGTAGTTCATCATCGGGTAGTCGCAGACGACTGTGCCGCCCGAGTCGCTCCAGAGTTTCCACGTCTCGTCGGCTATGCTCATCGTCGCTGTGGTCTCGGATTGGAGTCCAGAATAGGAGTTTACGAGTGGGTAAAAGGCGACGGCGGAGATAGTTAGGAGT
>DUKA01000226.1 GCA_013329615.1 Candidatus Bathyarchaeota archaeon | reverse complement strand
GGGGATACCCCTCGAGGTCGCCTACGACGTGAAGGTGCTCGCGAATTTCATCCGCCGCGATCCGGATGCGGTCATCGGCTTCTACGGCGGCGAGCCACTACTCGCCGTCGAAAAGATGTACGAGACCATGGACAACGTCCCAGTCAAGGCTTACACCCTCCAGACAAACGCAACACACCTCGACGAGGTCGACCCAGCCTACCTCAACCGGCTCGACGCCATCCTCGTCAGCATCGACGGCGGACGAGAGGTCACTGACGCCGACAGGAAGGTGGGCGTCTACGACACGGTGATGCACAATTGCCAGAACATCCGCCGCAGGGGCTACGCCAATGACCTCGTGGCGAGGATGGCGTTCAGCAGGAGGGGCGACATATACAGGGATGTGACACACCTCCTAAACCTCCACGACTCCGCCTTCGATCACGTGCACTGGCAACTCGACGTCTTCTGGGGGGAGATTAAGGACGGGCATGAGGTGGAGGAGTGGCTAGCCAGATACGACGATGGCATCACGAGGCTCGTGAGGGACTTTGGTGACTCACTCGAAAAGGGCGTGGTCCCCGGGATCGTGCCGTTCATTCCGGTGCTCCGCACCCTGATCACAGGAGAACCTGTTCCTCACATCCACTGCGGCTCGGGCAGGGACAGCTTCGCCGTCATGACGAGCGGCAGGATAGACGCCTGCCCAATCGCCCCGGAACTGCCCTACTCGCCGGTGGGCGACATAAGGAACAGCACCCCCGAGTCTCTGCGCGACATCCTCCCGGTTGGTGAGCCGTGCAGCCTCTGCCCGGACAAGTGGGTCTGCGGCGGCAGGTGCCTCTTCGCCAACAAGACCATGTTCTGGGGTGAGGAGTGGTTCAAGCGAGTCTGCGCCTCGACGCGCCACATGATAAGGGAACTAGAGACACTCGTCGAGCCGACGAGAAGACTCATGAGGGATGGGACACTCCCCCGGGACGCGCTCGACTACCCGAAAATAAACAACGGCTGCGAGATCATCCCGTGACCCGCTTCTTGAAGCTGTACTCCCCGTTCAGGTGATGGTTGAGGAGCACCCTCTCGTTCGTGTCGAGCTTGTCCCACAGCGACTTGGCGACGGGTATGTCGAAAGTGATCTCGGTGTCTATCGTGAAGACCTCGTGCTTCATCGGCACATAGGCGTTGCCCGAGGCGGTTATGGACTCCTGATATTTGACCCTCTTGCCGGTTATCCTCGTCTCCACGACGCTGCGCACCGGGCTTCTGCCGAGGAAGTAGGCGAGGACGAGGCACAGCAGTATGAAGAGCAGGAGGAAGACGTATTCGCCGGGCATCACGAGGAGAAGCGCAGTGCCCGTTTAAAGGGGTTTACTCGGGGTGGGCGGCGCCGTTTGTCCCCCTGAACTGGCTGTTGTAGAGGTTGAAGTAAAATCCCCTCTGAGCCAGCAGCGACTCGTGCGTGCCCCGCTCGATTATCTGCCCCCTGTTTATCACAAGCACCTGATCCGCGTTCCTGATAGTGCTCAGCCTGTGTGCGATGACGAAGCTCGTCCTCCCCTCCATCAGGCGCAGCAGAGCCTCCTGTATCCTGATCTCGGTGCGGGTGTCTACGCTGCTCGTCGCCTCGTCTAGGATCAGTATCTTGGGGTCGGCTACGACCGCCCGGGCTATGGCGAGAAGCTGCCTCTGCCCCTGGCTCAAATTGCTGCCGCGCTCCGTAAGCAGCGTCTTGTACCCGTCTGGCAGACGCATGATGAACTGGTCGGCGTTCGCCAGCTTGGCCGCGGCGACGCAGTCCTCGTCGGTGGCTTCGAGGTTTCCGTATCGGATGTTCTCCATCACCGTGTCGGCGAAGAGGAAGTTATCCTGCAGCACCGTGCCAATCTGCTTGCGCAGGCTCTCATGAGTCACATCGCGGACATCGGTCCCGTCGATCCTGATGTAACCGCACTGTATGTCGTAGAACCTGCTGATGATGTTGATCATCGTCGTCTTCCCAGCGCCGGTTGGGCCGACGAGCGCTATGGTCTGCCCCGGCTCGGCGTGGAAGCTAACGTCGTCCAGCACAGGCGTCTTGCCATCGTAGCTGAAGCCCACGTCCTCGAAGACGACGTCGCCCTCGATCTCGTGAAGGGGCTTGGCATCTGGTTTGTCGTTGATTTCCGGTTTAGTGTCTACTATCTCGAAGACGCGCTCGGCGCCAGCGAGGGCGGTCTGTATGTTGTTGTATAGGTCGGCGAGTTGGCGGAGTGGTTGGACGAAGTTGCGCGAGTAGTTGATGAATGTGGCAACGAGGCCGATTGTTACCGCGCCGGTGACTACGAGCCAGCCTCCGAGCCCCGCCACTACGGCGATGCCGATGTAGCTCATCACGTTGACGAGGGGCATTATTATGAAGCCCCAGCTCATCGCCTTCGTAGCCGCCTCGCGGTAGTTCTTGTTGTCGGCGTCGAAGTCCCTGAGTATGACATCCTGCCTGCTGAATGCCTGGACGACGCGCTCTCCGCTGATCACCTCCTCCATTCGCCCGTTCAGTCTGCCCATGGATGACTGGAGGCCGCGGAATCCGCTCATGGTCCTCTTCCCGATGACGAGGGTGACGAAGAGCATGAAGGGGATGACGACGAGGTTGCCGAGCGCCATCCAGACGTTGAGGGCGAACATGGCCACGAGTATCCCGACGAGGCTGAGGACGCTGCTTATGATCATGGTGACGTTGAGGGTCATCGCCATGTTGATGGCGTCTATGTCGTTAGTCAGCCTGCTCATGAGATCTCCTTGACTCCTTCTGTCGAAGAAGCTAAGGCTGAGGGTCTGCAGGTGTTCGAATAGGTCCTGACGTATCTTGCGAAGCGCCTTCTGGCTTATCGTCGCCATTATCCAGCCCTGTATCGCCTGGCATAGGTAGCTGCCTATGTAGACGCTGAGCAGGATGAGGCACATCCTCGTGAGCCCGGCGCCGTCACCGACCTCGATATACTGGTCGATGGTCACACCGATCAGATAAGGTCCTAGCAGTTGCAAGAGTGAACCGGCTATGATGGCGACTACGACTACAACGAGTTCCAGTTTGTATGTGAGTAGGTATCTGGCGAGGCGTGTTATCGTTTCGCGGGGGTTCTTGGCGCGTTCGACGCCTCTCGCCATATGTGCTCCTGGGCCGGGTCCTCCCGGTCCGCCTGGTCCGCGTGGTGCTGAGCCGCTCATAGCCTGATGCCTCCGCCGAGCTGGGAGTTGTAAATCTCGCGATATATTTCACTGGTCTCCATGAGGTCCTTGTGGTGTCCCTCGGCGACGACCCTGCCGCGTTCGAGGACCAGTATCTTGTCTGCCTTGAGGACGCTACTTATGCGCTGTGCGATTATGAAGCTGGTTCTGTTCTGCATGACAGTTTCGAGGGCTTCCTGTATGAGTGCCTCGGTTTCGACGTCGACGCTGCTTGTCGAGTCGTCGAGTATGAGTATCTTGGGCTTGACGAGTATGGCGCGTGCGATGCTTATGCGCTGCTTCTGGCCACCGCTCAGGCCAGCGCCGCGTTGCCCGACCTCTGTGTCGTAGCCCTTGGGAAAGCTCATTATGAAGTCGTGTGCCTGCGCCGCCTTCGCGGCAGCTACTACCTCCTCATCGCTCGCCTCCGGCTTCCCGTATCTTATGTTGTCGCGCACTGTGCCGCTGAAGAGTATGGGCTCCTGCAGGGCTATGCCGATGTGGGAGCGTAGCGAATTTATCGTCGCGTCTCTTATGTCGACGCCGTCGACGGTGATCTTGCCGCCGGTCACGTCGTAGAAGCGCGGGATGAGGTTGATGAGCGTGGATTTGCCGCTGCCCGTTGCGCCTAGGAGCGCGACCACCTGCCCCGGCTCGGCTGTGAAATTAACGCCGTTCAACACGGGCTCGCCGCCCTCCGGATTGTAGCTGAAGTTGACATCCTCGAACACTACGCGCCCCGAGACATCGCCCAACGGCTTCGCGTCCGGCTTGTTCTGGACCTTGGGCTCGAAGTCGAGCACCTCGTATATCCTGCTGGCCGAGGCGACCGCGGATGAGAACTGGCTCGCCATCATCGAGAGGAAGATTAGGGGAAACATGCTCGAGAGTAGGTAGTTGCTGAAGGCGAGTATCTCGCCGACCGTGAACGTGCCCTGTATCACCTGCTGGCCTCCGAAGTAGAGGACGACGAGGGTTCCCAGGTTTATGAACATGAAGAGGAAGGGCATGAGGAAGGACATGAAGCGGTGGACGCTTATCGACTGCTTCATCAGGTCGGCGTTGGCGTCGTCGAAGCGCTTCTCCTCGTAGCTCTGGCGGACGAACGCCTTCACGACGCGTATGCCCGCGAGGTTCTCCTGCAGGACCGAGTTGAGGCGGTCGAGCTTCGCCTGCACCTTGAGGAAGAGGGGCTGCGCCTTCCAGACGAACAGGCCCGAGATCACGAGCGTGAGGGGCATTATGATGAGTATGATGCCCGCGAGTTCGGCGTTGACGCTGTACATCATGAGGACGCTGCCGGTGATCATGAGGGGTGCCCTGATGAACATGCGTAGCCCCATCATCACCATCATCTGGGCGATGTTGACGTCGCTCGTGAGCCTGATTATGAGTTGGCCGGTCTGGAACCTGTCGAGGTTGCCGAAGCTGAAGCTCTGTATTCGGCGGAAGACGGCGCTGCGGACGTCGGCCGCGAATCCCTGTGCCGCCCTCACGGAGAGGAAGGTGTTGCCGATGGACATGGCGGCGTCAAATATGGCGAGGCCGACCATCATGACAGCGGTCACGCCGATGAGCCAGAGGTCCTTGTTGGCAATTCCCTCATCCACGATCCTCTGCAGGAGTCTCGGTATCTGTAGCTCTATGATAACCGAGAAGCTGAGCATCAGTATTGAGAGGATCGCGGGCTTCCAGTAGGGCTTCAGGTATGTGAGGACTTTCATCATGGGGTTCTTCATTTGCAGGCACCCCATGGCGGGCCCATCTTCGTGATGGTTTGTGGATCATCGTTGTCCGGTGTGTTCAGCTTCATGAGTATCACGCGTATGTTCTCAAGTGAGGCGTAGAGGGAGTCTATGTCCTCCCGTGGCAGGGTGGAGAGCTTTTTCTTCATCGACTCGCGCAGTTCCGCCTTGCACTCCTCCATGTATCTGCGCCCCTTCACGGTGAGGGTTATGTCGATGATGCGGCGGTCACCCGTGTCGGGCTTCCGCTCCACGTAGCCGTCTGCTATTAGTTTGTCTATGACGGCTGTCATGTTCGGCTTGGAGATGCCGAGCCATCCCCCAATCTTGGAGATGGGCTGCGAATCCCTCTTGAGGAGGGTCAGCAGGACCCTGAACTCGGAGTTTGTGGGGTTGTGTGAGAGGCCGTCCGGCCTCATGAGTGTCCTGTGGAAGAGTGGGAAGACTAGGTGGATGTTGTCGAGCATCCTGTTTATCTTCGCACCCGTGTCGGCGTCGCCCATATATGATTCACTGAATTAACGGTTCAGATAATGAACTATAATATAAACGGATCCCCCGAACTACGGGATGACATTTAAACCCCCCGGAGCCGCTCAACTTTGATAGGTGTATTGCATGAAGATTCTCGCCATACAGTCGAGTCCCAACGTCGATGGTCTGACGGCTAAGGCGGCGAAGTCGGTCCTCGGTGGAGCCGAGGCGGACGGCGCCACAGTCGAGCTGGTCAATCTTAACGAGCTTGTAATCAAGCCCTGTATCGCCTGCGACGGCGGGTGGGGGCAGTGCCGCCGAGAGGGGACGTGTGTAATCGACGACGAGTTCCAGCTACTCAGGGATAAGATATACGCTGCTGACGCGGTCGTCTTCGCCACCCCCGTCTACTGGGGCGACCTGAGCGAGTCGGCGAAGCTGTTCCTCGACAGGCTGCGCCGATGCGAGGTCAAGGGTGAGTTCAAGGTGCTGAATGGCAGGTTCGCCCTCGGCATTGCCTCCGCGGGCGGAACCGGAAACGGTTGCGTGAAGGCCCTCCTCCACCTCGAAGATTATCTGCGGCGCGTCGGCTTCACAATCTTCGACCTAGTAACGTTGACGCAGGCGTCGAAGGGACACAAGCTGCCGATGCTTGAAAGCGCCGGGCATAGACTGGCGAAGATGAAGGATTAAGATATACTGATATATGACAGATACAATTTATTAAACATGTCCACGCGGACAATTGTAATTGGTGACAACCGGGAGAGGCGGCAGGAGGCTAGGTTTCAACCCATCTTCGGCGAGACATCAAAACAGCTGAAGGCGCGGCTACGAATCCTGTCGAAGAAGTATACGTGGGAGATAATCGCCGACCTTATGGAGGGCAAGAAGAACCTCACACAGATCGCCATAGATGGCAACATCCCCTATACGACGGTCCAAAACAGGATTGTCGAGATGGATAAACTCAACCTTATAACCATCCACGATGAGGTCGACAAGAGCTCGAAGAGACCCGTCAAGATGATACGGGTCGAGGACTTCAAGGTAGAGATAACGGGTTCCAAGATAAGGGAGCTAATTAGGCTAGATAGGGACTAAGTGGTATACTTCTTCTCGCTCAGATAGCGGTCCCTGTGATCGGGCAGGACGGTTGCGACGCGCTTCCCCTTGCCGAGCGTCTCAGCGACCTTGAGCGAGTGGTACACGTTTGCGCCGGAGGAGATGCCACAGAAGAGGCCCTCCTCCTTGACGAGGCGGTCCGAGGTCTTTATGGCGTCCTCGTTCGTGACCTTTACGACCTCGTCGATGAGGCCGCTCTCCATCATCTCCTCGATGATGCCGCCGGAGATGTCCTTGCTCACGCCGGGCGGGGAGGTGATCCCGTCGCTTATGGCGTAGCGGGCGGAGGCGGGTTCGAGTCCGATGACCCTGCACTTGGGGAGCTTGGCCTTCAGCGCCTTGGCGCAGCCGTAGAGGGTGCCTCCGACGCCTATGCTGGCGATGAATGCGTCCACCTTGCCGTTCATCTGCTCGAGTATCTCGTTGCCTGTTACGATGTGTGCCCTCCAGTTGGCGGGGTTGCAGAACTGGCGCGCCCACCAGACCTTGGGGTTACTCCTCTCGAGGTCGAGGCACTTCTTGCGGGGTATGAATTCGACCTCGGCGCCTGCGACGCTGCCCTTGGCGTCTAGTCCCTCTATCTTCATCTCGAAGACCTTGGCGCCGTAACTCTCCATGATCTTGATTCTTTCGCGTGTCATGCCCTCTGGCATGTATATCTCGACGTTGTAGCCTAGGCGTGTGCCGACGAAGCTGAGCGCCGTCCCCGTGTTGCCTGTGGACGCCTCGACGATGGTGTAGCCGGGCTTTAGCTTGCCCTCAGCCTCGGCCGTGCGTATCATCTCGAGGGCTATCCGGTCCTTGTAGCTGCCGCTCGGGTTGAGGTACTCGGGCTTGACGAATATGTCCGCGCTCTTCGGCGGGACGAGTTTCTGTAGCTTGACGAGGGGCGTGTTCCCTATGACGTCTAGGATGCTGTCGACGGCTTTGGGGGCCATGGGGATAGAAGGGTGGCGTGGGGGAGAAAATTGTTTCCCTTACTGGTTGAGCTTTTTGACGAGTTTTGCGACGCGTTCGCCAAGTCGCTGACACGCCGTCGTTGACGCCTCGTTTGGTGAGCCGACGCTAGCCGCCCCGTAGTGGCTGCCCGCGGAGCTGCCCTGTATTACCATGCCGTGGACGAGGAGCATCTCGTTTATGGCGATGATCGTGGTCTCTGCGCCCGTGTGTGTGCCCCCGGCGCTCGCGAAGGCGCCGCCGACGGTGCCGTCGAGCTTGCCGTGGTACTTTATGGACTCGTCGATGAACTTCTTGATCTTCGCCGATGGGAGCCCGTAGTAGACTGGGGAGCCGAGGATCAAGCCCTGGCACTGGAGTATCTCGTCTATCGAAGCGTCATCCACATGTTTGCAGATGACTTCAACACCGGCCTTCTTGACGCCTTCCTCGACGGCGTGAGCCATCTTCTCCGTGTTACCCGTGTCGGAGTCGAAGACGATGAGGACCTTCAGCCTACTTCACCTTCGGGAGCTTTTTCTCGGCGTCCTTGACGGCGTAGACGCCCTTGACCTCTCCGAAGTAGAGCATGTGGAAGTCCTTCGTCTTGTATAGTTGTCCCTCGATGCCTCCCTCGAGTTGGCCGGGCTTCATATCGGTCTTGAATATGGTGGTGCACTCGATATGTATTGGGCACTCCTCGATGTATGGCGCGTCGACGGCGACGCCCTTCTTGAGTGTGAGTTTGCACTCCTTGAACTTGTCAACGTCCTTGCCTGACTTGGTGCCGCAGAACGTGAGGGCGGTCTCCATGCCCTTGGCGGGGACGCAGATGGTCCAGCTCTTCGCCTCCTCCATCAGCTTGTATGTGTGTCTGCTGTGGCGGACGGCTGTGACGAAGACGGGCTTCGCCCACATCGTGCCGAGGAAGCCCCAGCCGATCGTCATCGTGTTTGGTTTCTTGTCCTTCCCCTCCGCCACAAGGAAGAGGCCGCCGCCCTTGAGAAGCTCGTTCATCTCCCCGATGTACTTGAATGTGTCAACCTTGTCTCTAGCCATGTGAATCAATGAACATATTGATGATTGTCGTTATAAATCTATAACCGGGCCCTGTCGGGCGGCTGGATATCACATGGTTACAACATCATCAGCCATCGCCGTGAGACGATACAACCCGGTGCCATGGCGTGACCTACACCGTCGTCTTCAAAGGGGCGAAACGCGCCCTCGGTGCGCCTCGACTCTCGCTGCGACAGAGACTCGAACTGAGTCTGACGGAGAAGACGTACGTCGGACACAACACGAGGTCGGGGTGGACGGGGTCCATGCCCTTCTACGCCTGAGTGTCCGAAACACGGGCTGGTCACAAACTACCCAATGGGATACGAGAAACGGCTAGAGTGCCCAAAATGCATCGACGGGGAAAACTAGGCTAGATTATGTAGCCACTGTCCGGCCTCTCAAAGTTCCTGACCAGCTCGAGGTTGAGTTCGGGCTCTATCTGCTCGAAGTCCTCCTCGCTGAGGTCCGCCCAGGGGCCCGTTAGTGCCGCCTCGGCGACCGGGCTGTTGCGGCCGAAGTTTTCGAGGCAGACCTTGTAGGTCATGCGCCTCACCTGCGCCTCGTCCTCGAAGCCGAGTGTGTGCAGGTACTCGTGCAGCAGTATGGTGAAGAGGTGGCTGCGCTCTGTCATGCCCGTCTTGCCCTTGAGGAGGCGACGGTTCAGGACTATCTCGTTCGTCCCCATCGGGTGGAACGCCCCAACGTTCATGGGGAGGTTTCCGAGGAGGAGCATGAGTCCCACCCTGTGTAGGCCCAGTGTCTTCTTGACGCTCCTCTTAACGAGGGCGAAGACGTCACCGAAGTCCTTGCATGTCTCTAAATCGGGCACAGTCGTTTCGGTTTGCTCCCTCTAGACTGATTCGACGGCCTTTACGCCGGGGACCTTCTTCTTCAGGTACTGCTCGACGCCCCACTTTATGGTCATCTGGCTCATGGGGCAGCCCGCGCAGTGGCCCTTGAGCTTGACCTTGACGACGCCGTCTACTATGTCTACTAGCTCGACGTCTCCTCCGTCCATCTGGAGCTGTGGGCGCACGTCGTTGAGTGCCTTCTGTACTTCTGCCTTCTCCAAAATCTTGCACCTTCAGAACTGTGGGTACGAGGGTCCTTAAAAACGTTGATAGGCAGGTCGGCCAAGCCGTGTGTAGCCGCGAGGACACCCGTAAAGGTTAAAAGGGGTGGTGGCGCCCCAATGTGCTGTCCAGGTGTAAGAGTGATGGGTGACCATCAAACAGATTAAAGTTTACGCTCCCGCCTCTATCGCTAACCTCGGACCCGGATTCGACGTTTTCGGAATAGCCCTCGACGGCCTAGGTGACTATGTCAAGGTCAGGAGGGTCTCTGAGCCGGGTGTCCGTGTCGTTGTCAAGGGATTTGAGGCGGACCAGATTCCGGTCAAGGCGCAGCTTAACAGCGCCGGGGCCGTCATGAACGCGGCGCTCGACAGGATAGGCGAGTCTGTGGGCGTCGAGATGGAGATCGAGAAGGGCATACCGCCGGGCACTGGGATGGGCTCGTCGGGCGCATCCGCGGCGGCAGCGGCGGTCGCGGCCCAGAAGCTGATGGGCTACATGCTCCCTCAGAGGGAGCTCGTCAAGCTCGCGGCGCAGGGCGAGGCGGCTGTCGCAGGCAGTGCACACGCCGACAATGTCTCGGCCAGCCTCTTCGGCGGCTTCATTCTCGTGGGCGACGGTTACGACATCGTCAGGATGGATACTCCAGACGTGGGCTTCGTCGTCGTCGTGCCCAACGTGAAGTACGCGAACAAGACGAAAATGGCACGCGAGCTACTGCCGAAGATGGTGGTCCTCAAGGACGCGGTCCGTAACATAGGCTTCGCGAGCCGCATGGCGGCCGCAGTCGCCATGAAGGACCCCGTGATGTTCGGCAAGAGCATATGCGACAGCATGATAGAGCCGCACAGGGCGAGCATGATACCGAACTTCCACCTCGTCAAGCTGGCGGCTCTGCAGGCGGGCGCGTATGGGTGCTCGATCTCAGGTGGTGGGCCGAGCGTCTTCGCCGTGGGTGAGAACCCCGCGGAGATAGGCAAGGCTATGGCGGAGGCATTCGGCGACGTGAAGTCCGACATCTATCTCACGAGGCCCAGTAACCTGGGCGCGAGGCTGGTTTGATGCCCTCCCGCTTCAGGTGTATACGCTGTGGCAGGGAGTACGAGCCGGGCAGCGTTTTCAGGTGCGAGTGCGGCGGCCTGCTTGAGGTCGTCCACGACCCTATGGGTTGGAGTAGGAGCGTCGTCGACTCCCGCCTCTGCCCGATGGGCGCGCCGTATAGCAGTGGGGTCTGGCGCTACAAGGAGCTGATACACCCCGGCCTCGCGTCGAATATGATCGTTACCCGCCCAGAGGGGAATACGAACGTCTACCAACGCAGGACGGTCTCCGAGTACGCTGGCGTGGAGAGGCTGTCGATGAAGCACGAGGGTGAGAACCCCACGGGCAGCTTCAAGGACAGGGGGATGACGGTCGCCGTCTCCGAGGCAGTGCGTCAGGGCGCGAAGGCGGTCGCCTGCGCCTCGACGGGCAACACCAGCGCCTCGATGGCCGCCTACGCGGCTCAGGCCGGATTACAGGGCATAGTCTTCATCCCCGACGGAGAGATATCCTACGGCAAGCTCAGCCAGGCACTCGCCTACGGGTCTAAGGTCGTGCAGGTCCCCGGCAGCTTCGACGATGCCATGAGAATAGTGCAGGAGGTTAGCCGCGACCTAGGGCTCTACCTGCTCAACTCCATAAACCCATGGCGTGTTGAGGGGCAGAAGAGCATAGTCTTCGAGATGCTCCACCAGCGCGGCTGGGAGCCACCCGACTGGATCGTTGTGCCAGCGGGCAACCTTGGCAACACCTCAGCCTTCGGAAAGGCGCTCAGCGAACTTCTCGAACTCGGCTGGATCGACAGGGTGCCCCGGATAGCTTCGATACAAGCGGAGGGCGCCGCCCCATTCTACAAGATGTGGAAGAGCGGGGCATCCAGCCTAGAGGCGGTCAAGCCCGACACGGTCGCCACTGCGATAAAGATTGGCAACCCGGTTAGCTGGGAGAAGGCGCTCAGGGTCATCAGGGAGACCGACGGCGTCGTCGACGTGGTCTCGGACGCCGAGATCATGGAGGCGAAGGCTGTCGTGGATGCTAGTGGCGTTGGCTGCGAGCCGGCGTCCGCCGCATCCGTCGCGGGCGTGAAAAAGCTCGTCTCCAAGGGCATGATCAAGCCGGACGAGGATGTTGTCTGCGTCCTCACGGGCAACTTGCTCAAGGACTCCGATGCCACGATAGGGTACCACACGGGCAAGCTCAAGGACCTAACACCAAAGCAACCCAACGCGCCGATACGCGTCGACGCTGGGTCGATGTCGGCCTCCCTACGGAGGATACTCGGCGAGTAAGCCCGGGGTGGTCTTGGTGGACATCGTCGTTTACAAGTTAGGTGGCTCCATACTTCGGGGCAAAGAGGATCTAGGCAAGATAGTTGACGTCACCGAGTCCGAGCTTGGTTCGGGCAGGGTACCAGTCTGTGTCGTCTCGGCGATGAAGGGGGTCACGGACAGGATCATACAGGCTCTCAGTCAGGTCCGGGTGGAGGGCTTCGAGCCACGCGCATTTACGGAGGCGCTGATGGCGGAGCACCTTTCGTCCCTACCGGCTGGGGCGGACGCGGAGCCGTTGCGCCGCGAGTTCGAGAAGCTGGAGCACGTACTCAGCTATGTCCGCTCCTCGGGGGAGCTGGGCGACTCGGTCTACGCCTACACGGTGAGCAGGGGCGAGAATTTCGTCATGCGCCTCATCTCGGCGCAGCTCGAGGCGCGGGGCATAAGGAGCAGGTGCTTCTACGGTGAGGACCTGCTCGTCACGGATGAGAACAGCAGGGAGGCCGCCGTGAACCTCGAAAGGACGAAGCTCAGGGTCGAGGAGCAGCTCGTGCCCTGCATCGAGGAGGGCGTCGTGCCCGTGATAGCGGGCTTCGCCGGGCGCAGCGGCTCTGGTCTCATAACCATCTTTGGGCGCGGAGGCACCGACGACACTGCGGCGTGCCTCGCCTACTGCCTCGGCGTGAAGAGGCTCGTCAAGTTCGTCGACGAGGGGGGCATAATGAGCCTTGACCCCAAGTTCGTCGCGGAGATGGAGAAGCCCGAGGTCAAGGCGAGGATCAACGTCTCGCCCAAGCCGGGGCTCATACCCTACCTCAGCTACATCGAGGCATCAGAACTGCTACGGGAGGAGAGGACGAAGGTCGTCCACTTCAAGGTCCTCGACCCGCTGATGAGGGGCGGGATCAAGCTGCAGTTGAAGAGCATCGGGTCGCCGGGGGAGGGGACGGTCATCGGCCCCGAGAACGGCGGCTCAGGGAGCGGCCACCCGAAGGCGGTCAGCTTCCAGAGGAACCTCTATGGCGTCCGGCTGCTACCGACGCAGTCTGTGTTGCCGACGGAGGTCTACGCTGAGCTGTTTGGCGCACTCGCCGGCGCGGGGGTGGACGTCCGCTACATATCCATGTCCGGCTACCAGATCAGCCTGCTCGTTCAGAAGCAGGATGTCGATCTGGCGGTCAGGGCGTTGAGTGGTCTCCCTTCGATAATGGAGGTGAAGCCCATCGAGGGCAGGAAGGGGACCGTTAGTGTGATTGGCTCCGAGATGCGTGGAGTCAAGGGCTTCTTCAGCAGGCTGACCGGCGCGTTGGCTGGTCAGGGGGTCAACATAGAGCAGGCAATGCAGCCAAACAGCGAGAACATAATCAGGTTCAGCGTCGCCGACGACGACATACCCCTCGCCGTCGCCGCCGTCTACAAGGAGTTCTTCGGTGAATAAACATGAGAAAACAGAGAGCAATAGTCATAGGAGCGACCGGCGCAGCCGGCCAGAACGTCGTCGAGTCACTCGCGAACCATCCGTGGTTCGAGCTAGTAGCCCTTGCCGCGTCGAGCAGGTCGGCGGGGATGACATACGCGCAGGCGATAGAGGGCGCACAATTCTTCGAGAAGACGCCAAGCGACGAGGTGTTGGGCATGAAGGTGCTGGACGTCGAGAAGGCGTCGCCGAAGGACTACGACCTCGCATTTAGCGCGTTGCCGAGCGAAGTGGCGAAGGTGGCGGAGCCACGGTTCGCGGAGCGTATCCCAGTGATCAGCACGGCGTCCGCCTACCGGTACGAGCCGGATGTGCCTATTTTTCTGCCAGACGTGAACCCAAAGCATGCCAAGCTGCTGAAGATGCAGAGGGAGAAGCATGGCTGGGAGGGTTTCATCTGCCCGGGGCCGAACTGCACAACTGTCGGCCTCGTGGTGAGCCTAAAGCCACTCATGGACGCCTACGGCGTCCGCGCGATCCACGTGGTCTCGGAGCAGTCGCTTAGCGGCGCGGGTGAGAAGGGGCTGCGCCTCGACTCACCCTACAGGCAGAACGCCACGAGGAACGTCCTCCCCTTCATCGACGGTGAGGAGGGGAAGGTGGAGAGCGAGACGAACAAGATACTCGGTAAGCTCTCAGGTGAAGGCGTCAAGGGCGCGGGTATAATAATAGGCGCCACCTGCACCCGCGTCGACGTCCAGACCGTACACACCGAGGCGGTCTACGTCGACACGAAGAAGCCGTGCAGCGCCGAGGAGGCAAAAGAGGCGATGAGGAGCTATGTGAGTGAGGCGCAGAGGCTCAAGCTCCCCTCGATGCCCGAGAAGACGATAATCGTCTTCGACGAGCCCGAGATGCCACAGCCAAAGCTTCACAGGAAGTACGGTGGAGACGTCACTCTCGTGGGGCGCCTCAGGAAGGACCCAGTATTCAAGAACGGCCTCGCCTACGTTGTTACCAGCGACAACCTCGACAAGGGTGCCGGCGGTGGAGCCGTACAGTCCGCCGAGTACCTCAAGGCAAAGAGGTACTTCTAACCCCATTCTCAGAGATTTTCCGGGGCTCAAGCGAGTGCTAGGGTCCAGTTGAGCACGTATACCTCGAACCAGAGTATGACCGCCGCCGCGAAGACCTCGATCACGGACAGCACCGAGCCGACCTTGAGGTAGTCGATGAGGCGTATGTTGAGACCCTTCCTCTTCATGGTGTTGAGCCACATGAGTATGGCGAGGCTGCCTATGGGGAAGAAGTGGGGGCCGAGGTTGTTGCCGATTATGTTGGCGAAGATGAGTGCGGTCTGCCCGGTGCTGGACAGCGCGTAACTCGTAGTTGCCTGCTCGACGCTGAACAGCCCGAGCATGGTCATTGGCCAGTTGTTCATGGCGCTCGCGCTGACCGTCACGACTAGGCTCGGGACGAGGGTGGGGAGGATCGATGGCAAGGTGAGGCACCACGCGAAGATGTCGGCGTAGAACTGGATGGCCCCCGCGTGCTTCAGCCCCTGAACCACGAGCAGTATGCCCACCATGAAGACGAGTATGTCCCAATTCACCTTCTTCAGTATGAATACGACTCCACGCTTCTCCTCAGCCAGCACGTGCCCGTGGCCCATGGTGAATACGTAGAAGCCAAGCAGGAACATGGCGCCGCCGAAGATGACGAAGCCAACGGGTATACCGTTCAGGCTCGCCACCACGTAGAGGGCGTCGATGACTACGAGGGTCACGAAGCTGACCTTTAGCTGCCTCGGCTGGATGACCGCACCGTTCACGATGAGGGCGTCGACGAGGTCGGGATCGTAGCTCTTGGGTATCGCCTTCCGGAAGAAGAGGTAGACGACGATGAGGCTGAGGGCGATGGTGACTACAGCGACGGGTGTCATGAAGACCATGTGCTCGATGAATGTGTAGCCGAAGAAGTCGGCGCTGACGATGTTGACAGGGTTGCTCGTGATCAGCGGCATGGCGGCTGTGTCCGCTATCAGCCCGGCGGCGAAGAGGTACGCCAGCTTACCGTTCATCTCCAGCTTGAGCTGCTGGACTATCTCCAACACAAGGGGGGTGAGTATGAGGACGGCGCTATCGTTCGCGAACAATATGCTGACGGCGGCGGCGAGCAGCGCCACGTAGAGGTAGAGTCTAACGCCGCTCCCCTTCGCCATCCTCGCCACCCTGAGGGCTGCCCACTTGAAGAAACCCATCACATCAAGCGTCACGGACAGCGTCACGATACCCACGAAGGCGAGGGCCGCGTTCCAGATGTCGTTGAAAGCGAGAGCCGCGTCATCGAGTGTAACCGTGCCAAACAGCAGTGAGGCGACGGCGCCGATCCCCGCAGCCAAGCCGAGGTTGATGCCCCTCGGCTGCTTAATCATGAGGAAGAGGGTGGCAACGAAGATGACGATCGAGATCATAGCCGTGGGCAGCATACTCGACCCGACCTGTTAACCCACAGGAAACTAGCGTCTCGCCTATCAACCTATCCCCACGAAAAAGCTAAGAGGGAGGGGGCACCCTAAATACCCAGTTTTAAAGCTCATTTAACCGAAAAAAGCCATAAAACGGCTCCGATAGTACGCCGATCTACGCAAAAGAAGACGTATTCCATACAGTGGTTGAAAAAAATTCCCGTTATAAGCAGTAGCACGTTATAGCCCACGGCGTTAGTGTTAAGCCAACATCCACACACAAGAAATACTCGATACTTATGCCGAGAGACCACAACCTCTTCTCACGCGCAACCGGGGAAACCCCCACCCTAGTCAAGGGGAAGGGCGTCTACATCTGGGACTCCGACGGAAAGAAGTACCTAGACGGAAGCGGCGGACCCCTATGCGTCAACATAGGATACGGCGTCAACGAAGTCAACGCCTCGATCAAGCGCCAGATGGACGCCGTCAGCTTCGCATACAGCGGCTTCTTCGTCGCCGACGCCGTAAAGGAGCTGAGCGAGAAGCTCGCCGCCTTCAGCCCCGGGACCCTCAAGCACAACTTCTTCTGCAACGGCGGGAGCGAGGCTACCGAGGCGGCGGCGAAGATGGCACGCCAATACCACCTCGAAAACGGAGACAAGACGCGCTACAAGGTCATAGCCCGCTGGCAATCGTACCACGGCAACACCCTCGGAGCGCTCAGCATGAGCGGACACATCGGCAGGAGGCGCCGCTTCGCCCCCATGCTCATCGACTACCCACACATACCCCCCGCCTACTGCTACAGGTGTCCATACAACAAGAGCCCCGACCGCTGCGACCTCGAATGTGCACGTGCCCTCGACACCATGATACGCGCCACGGGGCCAGAGTACGTCAGCGCCTTCATAGCAGAGCCAGTCGTAGGCGCCACACTCGGAACCGTCCCCGCCCCCAAGGGCTACTTCCAACTCATCCGCGAGATATGCACCCAGCACGGCGTCCTATTCATAGCCGACGAGGTCATGACCGGCGCAGGTAGAACCGGTAAGAACTGGGGCATCGAACACTGGGACGTCGTGCCAGACATCATGACCGCCGCCAAGGGCATCAGCAGCGGCTACCTACCACTCGGCGCCGTCATCGCGAGCGACAAGGTCTTCGAGACATTCAAGGGACCATTCGCCCACGGACACACCTATGGTAACCACGCACTCTGCTGCGCCGCCGGCTCAGCCTGCCTCGACTACCTACAGAAACACAAACTCGTCGAAAAATCCGCCAAGAACGGAAAATACCTCATGAAGAGGCTCAAGGAGCTACACGACCACCCCACCGTCGGCGACGTGCGTGGACTCGGGCTCTTCGCCGGCATAGAGTTCGTAAAGGACAAGGAGACAAAGGAGCCCCTCGACCCCAAGCTCGGCTTCAACCAGCGCGTCTTCAGGGAGTGCTGGGACCGCGGCTTGATAGTCTACCCCGGCGCCGGTACAATCGACGGTACGCGGGGCGACCACATGCAGATCGGCCCACCACTCTGCGCCACACGCGAGGAGATAGACGAACTAGTAGCCCTATTCGAGCAGGGACTCAAGGCCGCTGAGAAGACCACACGCTAACCTACCCCATATTTTTAAAAGCAGAAGGGGTATCCCTAGTTAGAGTTCAGGAAGGTTGCCCACATGAGGGACCCAAAAGTCGACCAGATTCTAAACGTAGCCAAGGCAGAGAACCGTAAGTTCCTATACGAGCATGAGGCGAAGATGCTCTGTAGCCTCTACGGCGTGCCGATCACGAAGATCGAGGTGACAAAGACAGAGGACGCAGCCGTCGCCGCCGCGAACAGGATCGGCTTCCCAATAGTCCTCAAGATAGTCTCCGCTCAGGTCCTCCACAAGAGCGACGCCGGCGGCGTCGTCGTCGGAGTCAACGACGAGAAGGGCATCAGGGAAGGCTATCAAAAGATCATCGCCAACATAAAGAAGAACGTGCCAACCGCGGTCATCGACGGCATCCTCGTACAGGAGATGGCCCCGAAGGGAACTGAGATCATCATCGGCTCAACGGTTGACCCGACCTTCGGCCCCACGATCATGTTCGGCCTCGGAGGCATCTTCGTCGAGATACTCAAGGATGTCAGTTTCCGCCTCGCGCCCATCACGAAGGAGGACGCGTGGGAGATGATCGATGAGATCAAGGCGAAGAAGATGCTCGATGGCCCACGTGGGACCGCCAAGGCTGACAAGGAGACGATCGTAAACACGCTCCTCGCGGTCAGCAAGATGCTCATGGAGTGCCCCGAGATAAAGGAGCTCGACATGAACCCGCTGCTCGTCTACGAGAATGGTGCACGCGCAGTCGACGCGCGCATCATCCTCTAGTCGCCCCCTCTTTTACCGGCTTCTCAGTTTCACCGGTTACACACTGCATATTCCGCCTCCGGCTGAGGATTCAAGTTGGAGGCGGGTTCTTGGCGCACGAAGAGAGGCTGCTATACTCCATCATGAAGCTC
>DUKA01000158.1 GCA_013329615.1 Candidatus Bathyarchaeota archaeon | reverse complement strand
GGATTATACATGAGCCGGGGTGTGCCCAGCTCGGTCTGGCTCCCGAGTCGTCGGCGTCGATGCCGTGGGCCATAGTGCCGTTCGCGAGCGCCGCCATAATGACCGGGTACATGCCCTCGACGCCCATCACCGTTGACTGAGGTACACCGCCGGTCTTCCTAACGATGTCTACGACCATCTTCGACCAGGACATGCTGTGTGCGCCGAGCATGTTTCCCATCGTGTCGAGCAGGTGCATCTTCGCCTTCTCGACGACCTCCTTGCTCAGGTCACCGTATTCGAGTTTGGTCACGTATTCGGCGAGTATCTTGGAGTACTGCACGGCGTTCACCTGCCCTAGAATCGCCGGGGTGCAGTTTATCTTTTTAACGGCTTCCGCACTCGCCTGTCCCAAACGGGGCAGTGATACTGTCTGGGTACAGTAATCACACCAACGCGCTTTTAAGCCGGGCTGAGTTTGTTGAAAAGATGTATCTGGAGCGGAGGCAGCTGACGCACGAGGACGTGCGTAGACTAGTCGTGGGCGCCGTCGACTTGATCGACGAGGCGCAGAACCGACTTCATCTGCCGCTGGGGCCGAACATGGTCGAAACCCGTGATCGGCTTCTCGAAGGCGAGTGCTACGCCGACTCACTGATCAACATCCGCGGCCGCCAGTACGGGATGGACTTCGGCTGCTTCGACCCACCAAACACCATTCTGCTCGACAAGAACCTCCCCTTCAGCGACAGGCCCCTCGACATACCCGACCTAGCCTCGACCCTCACACTCTACACCGCGGTGCACGAGGTGCTTCACGCTGACGACTGGGTCGGCGGTGATAGGCTCCACAGGGCTACCCGGGGGCACATGCTCAAGGAGCACAGGGAGAAGCTGGAGAAGGCTCTCGAGTTCATACGGGGAGAGGGAGGCACCGACGTCATCGGAACCGTCGCCGAGCTCGCCAACCTCAACGCCGCCCACTACGTCGACATGGTCACACACTTCAGGAGCTACCTCGTCCTCCGCTACGCGGAGGCGCCCAAGCTGGACATGATTTGGGACAAGCTCGCCATCAACTTCTTCCCACCCAACCTCCTAACGATGATAGAAGCGGAGAAGGGGGTCAACTACGTCTTCGACCTCTTCAGGGCGAAAGCTGGACGCTACTGCCTCATAGACGCGTTCGAGGAGTACGAGTCTATAGGCAAGCGCAGCGCAAGCACATACACGGTTTAGGCGTATGGTTTTATTCGCCTCAAGCGTTCCATTCTCCGATACCCATGCTCTACGACGCCCTCGTGGAGACCTACGTCAAACTCGAGGCTACAACCAAGCGGCTTGAGATGACCGACATTCTGGCGGAGCTGCTCAAGGCCGCCGAGCCGGAGGAGATGGCGGAGGTCATCTACCTCACACAGGGCAAGATACACCCCGACTGGACGGGGGAGCCCGAGATCGGCATGGCGGAGAAGAGCGTCGTCGAGGCCATCATGAAGGCGACGGGGCTGCCAAAGGCGAAGGTGGAGCAGCTAGTAGCGGAGACTGGTGATATCGGCCACGCGGCGGAGGCGGCGCTCAGACAGAAAAAGGTCGCCAGCTTCGCAGGTCGGCAGCCCACGGCCTCAGAGGTCTACAACACCCTCGACGCCATCGCGAACGAGTCTGGTCAGGGGAGCGCCGGGCGTAAGGTCGACAGGCTCGTGAAGCTGATGGTTAATGTGTCTCCAACCGCCGCACGCTACTTGGCGCGCACCGTCGTCGGCGCGCTTCGCCTGGGAGTGGGCGATATGACGATCCTCGACGCCCTTTCTATCGCGCGCACTGGCTCAAAGGCCGCGCGGGAGGCGCTTGAACGCGCCTACTACCTGAGCAGTGACCTTGGGGATGTTGCTGAGACACTCGCAGGGGAGGGGCTCGGGGCCATTGAGAACTTCGAGATTACGGTCGGGAAACCCATAATGGCGATGGCGGCGCAGAGGTTGAGTACCGCTGACGAGATCGTCGAGAAGCTAGGGCACCTGTCAGCTGAGTATAAGCTGGACGGCGAGCGGCTGCAGATTCACAAGGATGGGGATAAGGTCCAGATCTTCAGCAGGCGGCTTGAAAATATCACTCACATGTACCCCGACGCTGTGAAGATGGCGCTCAGGCAGATCAGGGTGGGGAGCGCAATTGTGGAGGGCGAGGTCGTCGCGGTAGATGTCGATACCGGGGAGATGCGTCCCTTCCAAACTCTCATGCAGAGGCGCCGCAAGCATGGGATACAGGAAGCCATGGAGAGGCTACCTATCACAATCTTTCTCTTCGACTGCCTCTACGCTGACGGCGAGGACTACACGCCCCAGCCCTACCCAAAGAGGAAGGCAAAACTCGAGGAGATAATCGAGGAGTCGACCAACTTCCACAGGGTCAACAGCATCGAGACCGAGGATCCGCGTGAGCTTGAACGTTACTTCGAGCAGGCGATCGCGGACGGCACCGAGGGGCTCGTGTGCAAGAGTCTCGCGGACGAGTCCGTCTACCGCGCGGGTGCGAGGAGCTGGCTCTGGGTAAAGCTGAAGAGGAGCTACCAGAGCAAGATGTCAGACCCTGTGGACCTTGTGGTTGTGGGTGCATTCTACGGTATGGGGCGGAGGGCGGGCAGCTACGGCGCGCTCCTCGGCGCATCCTACGACAGGGAGGCGGACGTCTACCGCACCGTATGCAAGGTGGGCTCGGGCTTCACAGACGAGGTGCTGGCGAAGCTGCCAAAGGACCTCGAGTCCCTGCGCCACGATGGGAAGCATCCGCGTGTTGACAGCCTGCTCAAGGCGGACATCTGGTTCACGCCGGAGAGGGTCATGGAGGTGCTGGGGGACGAGTTGACTCTGAGCCCGATTCACACGGCGGGCTTCGACGCCATAAGGAAGGATGCGGGGCTCGCCGTCAGGTTCCCCCGCTTCCAGAGGTGGCGCGAGGACAAGTCCGCAGAGGAAGCGACGACCATCCCCGAGTTACTCGACATGTACAGATCACAGCTGAAGCAGATCGCGAAGGGGAACGAGGGTTAGCCTTATCGTGTGCTACATACGATACGGGAAAAAAATTTGCAGATTGGCGTAGAGTAGAACCGCGTGGATCGTAAATATTTTACACCGGGGCTACGGTAACACTCCATCCTGGTGTTTTAATGAACATAGTTCTGCGCAAGGCAAAGCCCGAAGACCGCGAAAAGGTCGCATGGGTCGAATCAAAGTCGACTCCCAACCTCAGATACACACCGTATGTCTACGAAGAGTTCCTCAGCGACGGCGGCGAGTTCAGCGTCGAGGAACTGGACGGCGAACTCGTCGCCTGCGGTAAATACACGCCCCTGCCAGACGGCTCAGCTTGGATCGAGACGCTGCGCGTCATACCCGAGAAGCAGGGGCTGGGCCTCGGCAAGAAGCTCTACGACCACTGGATAATGCTCGCCGAGACACAAAAGGTGAAGGCGCTTAGGATGTACACCGGCGTGAGCAACGTCGTCAGCGCGGGCCTCGCCGAGCGGTACGGACTCACCCTGCAGGGCACATTCAAGGGAAACACCACTCCAGCGAAGCCCGGCGACGGGCAACCCAGCGGCTTCACGCAAGTCACCGACGGAAAGAAAGCTGCGAAACTACTTATGCCGCTCAATGACGACTGGGCGAACTGGCTCGTGATGAACCGCACATTCTATAGGTTCAGCCCCGAGATGTTCGCGTGGATGGCCGGGAAGGGCATGGTCTACGAGGACAAGAAGACGGGCAGCGTCATAGCCGCGGGCGCCCGATTCATACCAAAGCAGGCTCTACATGTCGCCGCTTGGGGCGGAGACGCCGACGCCTGCATATCCTTCGCCAAGTGGAAGGCCGCCGAGAAAGGCATATCCACAGTGAGCTGCTTCCACGAGGTCACGAGACCCGAAATCGGTAAGATCCTCGCGAAGAACGGCTTCAAGGTGGATGCCGGCGACTACATAGTCAAGGGCATCGATTATTAGGTAGAAAAACCGCCCCACAAAGGCGGTGAAGATACTTTTAGACTGGCCCGCTGTCAGCAACGACGGTGTGCTTCATCACGCCGATGGGCTGTATCTCGCACTCCAGCACGTCGCCGACGTTGAGGAAGCCCTCGGGTCCCCAGCTCGCCGCTACGCCAGCGCATGTTCCGGTGGCGATGATGTCGCCGGGGTTGAGGGTTGTTCCCCTGCTCATGTAGGCGATGATGTCGGGGATCTTTATGATCATGTCTTCGACCGTGCCGTTCTGGCGAGTCTTGCCGTTGACGCGGGTCACCAGCTTGAGGGGCACCTTGTAGGGGTCGGGTATCTCGTCCGCGGTGACGATGGTTGGGCCGATGGGCGCGGCGTTGTCCATGCCCTTACCTTTAGTCCAGTTTATGTCACCCTTGTATAGGCGGAAGTCGACATCCTGCGGGAAACCCTGGTCGCGGAAGCTCACGTCGATGAGGATTGTGTAGCCTCCGATGACGCCGTATGCGTCCTCAGCTTTCACGTCTTTGCACTTCTTGCCAATGACGACGGCGAGTTCGTTTTCGTAGTCGAGCTGCTTGCAGACGTTGGGCTTTATGATGGGTGCACCGGTGCCGATTATGAGGCTTGGCTGCTTCTGGAAGCAGTCGGCGACCTTGAGGTTGAGTGTCTTGAGGCGTGCGATCTCCTTCTTGCGTGCCTCGGGGTCCTTGGCCATGCGCTCGGTGGCGTGGTCGTAGTAGTTGACGGCTGTGCAGTAGATCTTGCCGGGGTACCTGATGGGGGCCTGTATGTGCGCCTCTTCGCCGAGGACGAGCTTCTCCCCCTCGACGCCGACGGCACCCTTCTTCTTGATGGCCCACTTGAGGACCTTCTCGGCCTCCTTTTTCGCCTTCTCGCCACCCTGCAGGAATCCTACCATATCGGGCGGGATGAGCGCCGCCGCGGCGCGGACTGGGAACGCCTCGCCCCCCTCCTTTAGGTAGGCGGTGTAGGCTGAGTTGAGGTCGACTATACCCTCCTTGACGACTGCACCGAGCCGAGACTCGGTGTGAACCTTGAAAGTGACGAGCTTCATGTCGGGTCTTGGAAGACTCTGGCAGTAGTGCTATTTGATTCTTCGCAGCCCCGTATCGGGAAGTATTATACGGGTATCACGCGGTATCATGCGCTGACCGCCATGATAGATGACGCCGTGAAACGCATTGACGACGCCTACACGCTACGAAAGCTGGAGGAGATGGTAAGGATCAACTCCGTCGTGCGCAGCGAGGGGGAGTACGCAGAGTATCTAAAGAACGAGCTCGAATCACTAGGCCTCAAGACCGAGACCCAGATGGTCGAGCTGGGCAGGCCGAACGTCTACGCACGCCTCAAGGGGGACAAGCCCGGTAAAAGACTCAATTTCAACGGCCACACCGACACTGTCCCGGCCGTCGAGGGATGGGAGACCGATCCCTTCACACCCACGAGGAGGGGGGATAACCTCATCGGCCTCGGCAGCTGTGACATGAAGGCGGGCTTCGCCTCCGTACTCACCATGGTCAAGGCTATACAGGACTCGGGGCATAAGCTCAAGGGGGAGTTGAGCGTCAGCGCCGTCATCGACGAGGAGGCGTACGGCGAGGGCGCCAAGGCGATGCTGAAGACCGACTTCGCCAAAGTGAACGCGATCGTCCTCGCTGAGCCATACCCCTGCGATGAAACCAAACCCATGCCCCTAGGCATCACGGGCAAGATACTCTACGAAGTCACAGTCAAGGGGAAGGCCGCTCACGGCTTCCGCCCACAGCACGGCATCAACGCCGTCGAGGACGCCGCCAAGATAGTCGCCAACCTAGACAAGCTCACCTTCCTCGACCACCCAGACTTCCACGTCGGCAACTACTCCACCCTCAAGTTCGAGGGCGGCTACCAGATCTACTCCGTCGTCGTCCCCGCCTCGGCGCGCTTCGAGGTCAACCGCCTCCTCGTCCCCGGGGAGACTCCCGCCACTGCGGTCGCAGACATGGAGCGCCTCGCAAAGAGCCTCAACCTCAAAAGCGCCGTCGAGGTCAAGATAAAGCCGCCACAATACGAGGCGTACGTCATGTCCAAGGAGGACCCGATCATCAAGGCGTTCGACCCCGTGTATAGGGATGTTATGGGTAAGGCGCCAGTCTACCAGTACGCCTACGGTATCACCGATGCGAACACCTTCGCAGGTGTCGGGAAGATACCTTGTCTCCATCTCGGCCCAGCCCGCGGCGTCTCCGACCCGAAGAAGGGCGGAGGCACACACGAGAAGAACGAGTACGTCGACGTGACGTGGCTCCCAAGGGTCAACAAGATGTACGTCAAGGTCGCCGACGCGTTCCTAAACAAGTGACCATCTCTACGCCCCTTTTCTGGGCAAACCATTTATCGCCGCTTGGCTACCCTTGCAGGGAACGCCGATGTACGAGGATCTAACCAGGAAACTCGACGACCACTACGCGGTCAAAAAGTTAGAGGAGATGATTGCCATTCCCTCCGTCGTCAAGGAGGAGAAGGAGCTAGCCCACTACTTGCAGGCAGAACTCGACAAGCTGGGCTACAAGACCGAGCTTCACGAGGTGGAGCCCGGACGCCCTAACGTCTACGCCAAGCTCAAGGGCAAGGCAAAGGGTAAGCGCCTCAACTTCTGCGGTCACATGGACACCGTCCCAGTAGTTGTGGGCTGGGAGACCGATCCATTCAAGCCGGTGAAGAAGGGCAACAGGCTGCACGGCCTAGGATCAAACGATATGAAGGGAGGCATCGCCTGCACACTCAACATGCTGCGCGCCTTCGCCGAGTCCGGCCAACCCTTCAGCGGCGAACTCAGTTTCGCCGGCGTCATCGATGAGGAGGCGTACGGCGAGGGCGCCAAGGCGATGCT
>DUKA01000151.1 GCA_013329615.1 Candidatus Bathyarchaeota archaeon | reverse complement strand
TGGCAATTCTGATAGCGAATAGAATCTTCGGACTTTTCTGCCTGCTAGTGATTATGGCGGCAGTCGCGTACTTCATAAAGCGGGCTCAGGGGGGCAACGTTCCCAAGGTCCGACGGATACCCGGCATAGACGCCATGGATGAGGCGATCGGCCGAGCCGTCGAGATGGGCCGCCCCGTGATAGCGAGCCACGGCATCGCAAACCTCAGGGACTCAACCACCGGTCCCCAGACCATCGCCGGTCTCAGCGTCCTCAGCTACGTGGCCAAGAAGTGTGCAGAGGTAAGCACACGTCTCATCGTTCCGGTACGCCAACCGGAGGTGTGGCCCATAGCGGCTGACGTCGTCGAGACCGCGTACAAGATGGCGGGCAAGGGGGAGGAGTACCAACAGAGCGACATCATGTACCTCAGCAGTGAACAGTTCGGTTTCTCAAGCAACTACATCGGTCTACTCATGAGGGAGAAGCCCGGCGCCAACATCATGATCGGCGCCTACTGGGCCGAGTCGATGCAGCTAGCCGAGACCGGTAGCCGCGTCGGCGCCATGCAGATCTCGGGCACGGCTCAGACCAGCCAGATACCCTTCTTCCTCGTCTCCACTGACTACTGCCTCATCGGCGAGGAGATCTACGCCGCCGGAGCATACCTGACAAACGAGGCACCGCTCATCGCGAGCCTCGCGGGACAGGACACCGGCAGGATCATCGCCGTCATACTCGGCTTCTTAGGAGCACTGTTAACGACGGCAATGACAGCCGCCGCCAACCCGCTCCTACAGGTAATGGCCTGGTGATACTATGAGTAACGTACTTAGAAGAATCGAGATACCCATCGTCCTCACGATTATCTGCACTCTGCTGCAGGTCATCCCATACTACATCGATATACCAGTAATCAACGACACGGCGAACACCGTCAACCTCTGGGTTCTCCTCATCGTCGCGTGGGCCACATTCATCGGGCCTCTCAGCCTAATGCAGGTCCACGGCAAGGCGGTCCAGAAGAGGGGCAAGGGATGGTACTTTAGCATAGTCGTCATCGTCTGCACAGTCGTCATGTCGATAGCGGGTCTTCCCATCAAGGAGATCGGCCTCGGGACGACAAACGCGGTGTACAACTGGCTATTCACGTATGGCCAGACGCCGCTCTCGGGCACAATGTACGGCATCATCGCCTTCTTCATCACCTCGGCTGCTTACCGCGCCTTCAGAGCTAAGAACATCGAGGCAACCATAGTCCTAGTGGCCGGCCTAGCCATGGTCATGTATAACGCGCCCATATTCACGGCGTCGTGGCCAGGCTTCAGGACGATCGGACAGTGGATCTACGACATACCCAACATGGCGACGAACAGGGCTGTAACTATCGGCGCAGCGCTGGGAGCCATCGCCCTTGCCGTCAGGACGCTGATGGGCATCGAGCGCGGCTACCTTAGGGGAGGCGGCGACTAATGTCGTTCTTTGACAAGTTCGAGAACCTAGATAGACGCTGGGTCTATCTGCTCTCCTGGATCTTCGTCCTGTTACCGCTCATGTTCCCTCTCGGCCTACCAGTGCCGATCAACAAGGAGTCACAGCAATGGTACAAGGCAATCAGTGACATCCCAGACGGCAGCGTCGTCGTCTTCGCCCCAATGTACGGTACATCCGGTATGCCCGAGCTCTTCCCGATGACACTAGGGACCATGCACCAGCTATGGAGCAAGAACGTCAAGATCATCGTCGTGAGCTTCTGGGCTGAGGGACCGCTCGTATTCACGCAGCTCCTCAACCAGATGGACCCGACCACCTATGGCAAGACCTACGGCGTGGACTGGATCAACCTCGGCTACATCCCGGGGAGCGAGCCAGCCATGAGGGCGTTCGGTGACGACATGAGGAAGGCGGTCGCCAAGGACTACATCCAAGGAAAGAACCTCAGCGAGTTCCCCATAATGCAGAACGTAAACAGCGCGGCGGATGTTGATCTAATCATCAGCATCGAGACAGGTACGCCCGGATTAACCGAGTGGCTACGTCAATGGAATGAACCATACAAGACACCCATCGTCGTCGGCTGCATCGGAGTCTCCGCCCCAGGAATGGCGCCGTTCCTCCAGTCAGGACAACTCAGCGCACTGCTGCCCGGCCTAACGTCGAGCGCAGAGTATGAACTCCTGATCAACAGGAAGGGCCTCGCCATCGCCGGCGTAGACGCCGTCTCAATGAGTCACATACTCGTCGTCGCTCTGGTAGTGCTTGGTAACATCGGCTACTTCGTCAACAGGGGGAAGAAGTCATAATGGAACTAATGGCGCTTCTCGGAGTATACTCGGCGGTCTTCTTCACGCTCGCCATCTACACCATACTATACAAGGAGAACCCGTGGTATCGCTTCGCTGAATCGGTATTCCTCGGCCTAGCCGTGGGATACCAGGTCGCCCTCGACATGAAGTATGTCCGCGACCAGTGGGCAGGGCAGTGGTCATCATCATCGATAATGATGATCGGCTACGTCCTCGCCATACTGGTGGGGCTGCTCTGGTACTTCCGCTTCACGAAGCAGTACTTCTACCTCTACCGCTGGCCACTAGCCATCATCGTCGGCACGGGCATCGGCGCGGCGCTCAGGACGGTCATCTTCGCCCAGTTCACGACGCAGATTATCGCACAGGCGAAGCTTAACCTCTGGGTCGCGAACGACCTGATGAAAACATTCAACAACATCTGCATCTTCATAATGGTGCCATGCGTCGTCCTATACTTCTGGTTCACCGGAAGCTACAGAGACTCCGCGCCCATGAAGATCATAGACAGGGTCGCAAGGTACACGATGATGGCCGGATTCGGTGCAGGCTTCGGATACACGATACTCACCAGGTACAGCATGTTCATCGGACGCGCGCAGTACCTGCTGGGCATGACCCCGAACCCCGCCGAGGCGAAGCCGGCCTTCTTCGTCATCGCCCTCATAATGCTGGCGACGATGATCGGCTACGACCTCATGCAGAAGAACAAGAAGCAGTAAATCCTAACCCCATTTTCCCATTTTTTTAAAAAACGCCTAGAGGCTAGAGGTATTATTTTTGAGGTTATAGTGTACTTGCATTCGAGTTGTGCAAGCGACTTATCTATCATCTTTATGAGATCATTTAACTCGTCCATCGTCGGATTCTTGAACCACTCGAAGAAAAAGTCGGAGCCGCCGAGCTTCTCTTCGTACTTGCTGATGATCTTTCCGCACCTCTCGGGGCCGATGTTCCTCTTGAGGGGTACAAAGTACTCCATTGCTTTGGCGTCGCTTGTCGACGGCCCCGACTCGGGGCCGCTCCACCCGCCTACGTCGTCGACGTAGAGTTGCTGGATCAGCGGATCCATTGTGCAGACCTGAGGAACATCAATAGCCAGTTTCTCCAGTGACTTCAACGCGTCGTAGACCGGTGGGCCGTATATTTTGATGTAACTTCGCATTTTTTACACCCGGAAAAGTCTTGGGAAGCTCTTACTATTAATTTTACTTAAATATACTCGGTGTTTGGCTAAAACTCTTATAGCATTTAGTATTAGTTTCAGGGAATCAGATGTTAGCGATCAAGGGTGGAAAGGTTCTGACGATCACGAACGGCGTCATCGACGGCGGCGTTGTACTGATCGATAACGGCAAGATCAAGGCGATCGGCAAGGACGTGAAGATCCCATCCGACGCCAAGGTCATAAACGCGAACAGGAAGGTGGTCATGCCGGGCCTCGTCGAAGCCCACTGCCACATAGGCATCTGGGAGGAGTCCGTTGGGTGGTACGGCAGCGACGGCAACGAGATGACCGAGCCCATCACGCCTCACATGAGGGCGATCGACGGCATCAAGGCGAACGCCGACGAGACGGGCCTTGAAGCGGCGCTAGTGACCGGAGTCACGACGGCTCAGATACTCCCGGGTAGCGCCAACGTCATCGGCGGCACCGGCGTCGTCGTCAAGACCGCGCCCAAGGTCACGGTCGACGAGATGATACTCAAGAACCCGTCGGGGATGAAGGTCGCCTTCGGCGAAAACCCGAGACGTGTCTACGGCGTGGAATTGAAGAAGATGCCGAGCACACGCATGGGCGTGGCCGCCCTCCTCAGGGAGTGGCTCAACAAGGCACTCCTCTACGCCGAGAAGAAGGAGTCCGCGACGACGCAGAAGGATCCCATCAAGATGCCGGAGCGGGACCCGCGTCTCGAGGCGCTTCTCCCCGTGGTCAAGAAGCAGATACCCCTCAGGGCGCACGCCCACAGGGCGGACGATGTCGCCACGGCGGTCAGGATATGCGAGGAGTTCGGCCTCGAGATGAGTTGGGAGCACGCCACGGAGGGGCATAGGGTCGCGAAGTGGCTCGCTGGTAAGAAGGTACCAGCGGTATGGGGTCCGAGCCTCACGGCACGCGGGAAGTGGGAGATGAGGGAGCTCAACTTCGAGACGCCGAAGGTACTCTACGATGCGGGTGTCTTCTTCGCCATACAGACCGACGCCGTGGGCAGCACAATCGCATTTCTACCCATCTGCGCCGGCTTGGCTTGCCGCGAGGGATTGCCTTACGAGGAGGCACTTAAAGCGATAACGATAAACCCCGCAAAGATCATCGGCGTCGGCGACCGCGTCGGCAGCCTCGAGAAGGGCAAGGACGCCGACATACGCATCCTCAGTGGCGACCCGCTCGAACTCAAGACGAAGGTCGAGAAGGTCATCATAAACGGCGAGCTCGCTTGGAGTCGCTGACCCTCTTCTTTAGCTTGGTCTGTTTTTTCTCGGGTTTCATCGGTTGAAGCTCTGTTTTCCAGTTGGCTAGGCGTTCGAGTTGTCCGTCGAACTCGTTTATGAAGCGGGGGAGGGCGAGGACGGAGACGGATGGGACGCGCCGGTAGATCTCCATGGGGGTGGCTGAGAGGGTCAGTGCCATTGGGACGATGACCGCCTTCGACCAGCCGCAGATACAGATCCTTTCCCTGAGCCCCTCGATGTGCCTCGTGAACACCTCGGTCTTCTCGAGGTGCGTTTCTATGATTCCCCTAGCGGTCTGGTTCCCTATGCCCTTTCCCCAGTGCTTGCACTCACCACAGACGAGGTAAGGGGCTCGGATGGCGAGCAGGTCGAGCTCCCACCGCCTACCCTCGGCGGTAAACCTGAAGCGGCGGAGGACGCGGAAGCCGTTCGCCTCGAACACCTTGGCGGAGAGCTCCTCGAACTCGAGCCAACCGAGGCTTCTGCTCACCGCCTCGGTGTCGGCGCCCGCCTCCACCGCCCTCATCGCGACGTCAAGTCGTTGACCCAGCCCCAACGAGATCATCTTCCCCTGCATGGATACCAGCCCATCGTCGGCGAGTTGCTGTAGCAGGGCGTTGAAGGTTTCGGATGTTATGCGCAGTGAGCCACGCAACGCCTCGATCTCTACCGCTTCCCCGTTTGTTAACGCCAGCAGACGCGCCAGCAGGAAGCGGAGGGAGGCGCTGTTTGCCATCCCACTCCTCTCCCGGCGCGGGGGAATTGAGGGTTTCCATGTGTCGAAGGTTTCAAATCCACATTCATCTGCTTATGCTCCCCGGTGTATTGATGGGATTCTGGCCAAAGGGATACAGGAGCTGCTTCTTCCTGAGCTTCGACTACGACGCGTCGAGCGCGGAGACGTGGAAGACCCCGGATGACCTTTCGTCACTGAGTAAGGGAAGGTACGCGCCACGCGTGGCGATCCCGAGGATACTCGACCTCCTCGACAGGTTCGAGTTGAAGACGACGTTCTTCACCCCAGGCTGGACGTGTGACAACCACCCCGAATCGGTCAAGGAGATACTGAGCAGGGGGCACGAGGTTGGGGCGCACAGCTACGCACACGAGAAGATGACCGACCTCACAGCCGAGAAGGAGGCAGAGGTCTGGGAGAGGAGCATGGCTGCGCTGGAGCGCGTCGGAGTCAAACCGGAGGGCTACCGCGCCCCCTATTGGATGTTCGGCGACCGCAGCATCAACCATATGAAGCGCCTAGGCTTCAAGTATAGCAGCAACATGATGGACGACGACATGCCCTATATGCTCGAGCACAAGGGCAAGTCCACGGGGCTGATAGAGCTCCCCGTCGAGTGGCTCCTCGACGATTGGACACACTTTGAGATGGATAGGAGCGCACCTGAGCAGGTCTACCAGCTTTGGAAGCCGGAGTGGGAGGCTATCCACGAGGCGGGTCTATACTTTGGTCTCACGTGTCACCCCGAGTGCATTGGCAAGCTCAGTCGCCTCAAGATACTCGAAAGGCTCGTCTCCGAGGCGAAGGCTGGCGGGGATGTTTGGTTCCCCATGGGCAAGGAGCTCGCCGACTGGGCGAGGAAGAAGCTCAAGTAGCTCAGGCTATCATGTCGCGGGGCGGCCCCTTGTCTGGGGGCATAGGGACGAAGACCATCTCCATCATCCCGCTCTTCGCTAGGTCGAGAACCTCCGCCACCAACGTTACGAGGGTCTTGTCGTCCAGCCTCGCTATGTCCTCGTTCTTCATCTTGGGTTCCACTAGGCATCTGCCGAGCACCTCCGCCACGACCGTGTGGCTCTCCTTCCCATCCGCGTCAGCCGAACCCAGTTTTACCAACTCGTCGAAGGTCAGCCCGCGGACAACGTACCTCGCGCCCCTGACCTCGACGGTCTTTTTCTTCGACATCAAGACGAGGCTTGGAATACGGAAATATAAGAATCAGGGATTCAGGAAACAGATCGATAAAAGGTATTAATT
>DUKA01000026.1 GCA_013329615.1 Candidatus Bathyarchaeota archaeon | reverse complement strand
TACTGGGTCGGCGCCGTCGACTGGAGCATAAGGAACTTCCACGGCTACATCACGCACAGAGGGACAAGCTACAACTCGTACCTCGTGGTCGACGAGAAGGTCGCCGTCATAGACTTCGTCAAGGCGCCTTTCGCCGAGGAGCAGGTGCAGAGGATAAGCGAGGTCATAGACCCCAAGAAGGTCGACTTCATAATCGCCAACCACGCGGAGCCCGACCACTCGGGCAGCATAAGACGCCTGATGGAGGCGTGCCCGAACGCAGAGGTGGTCGCCACGGAGCGCTGCATAAACACACTCAAGAAGTACTACGGCGACGACCTCAAAATCACACCCATCGAGAAGAAGCCGACACTTAAGCTGGGGAAGAGGAGCCTCACATTCGTCCCGGTCCCGATGGCGCACTGGCCCGACTCCATGGTCAGCTACATGCCCGAGGAGAAGCTGCTATTCAGCAACGACGCCTTCGGGCAGCACCTCGCCTCAAGCGGAAGGTTCGACGACGAGGTCGACGAGACAGAGCTGATGCAAGAGGCATCGACATACTACGCAAACATACTGATGCCGCTCTGGAGGAGCGTCAGCAGGGCTTTGAAGGCGCTTGAGGGTGTCCCGGTGGAGATGATCGCGCCGTGTCACGGAATCATCTGGCGCAGAAACCCCGGCGTGATACTGAAGGCGTACCAGAGTTGGGTCGTCGGCGAGACGAAGAGGAAGGCGGTCATTGTATATGACACCATGTGGGGGAGCACTCAGATCCTAGCACGTGCCATAGCCGACGGCATCGCATCCAAGGGAGTGGACGTGAAGGTCCACTGCCTGGGCGCGACCCCGAACAGCGATGTAATCGCCGACATCCTCGACACCAAGGCGGTCCTAGTCGGATCACCCACGCTAAACAACCACGTCTTCCCAACGGTCGCCAGCTTCCTCGCATACATGCGTGGGCTAAAGCCGATGAACAAGATAGGCGCAGCCTTCGGGAGCTACGGCTGGGCCGGTGGTGCCAAGAAGGCCGTCGAGGCGGAGATGCAGGCGGCGGGCATACAGCTCGTCGAGAGCGACATAGACTTCGTCTTCAAGCCCAACGGCGACGAGGCGAGGCGCGCTTACGCCTTCGGCGTGGGCATCGGCGAGAAGATAGTCGCCTAGAGACGCCCCCTTGATTTGGTAAAAATCCCGCACTTTTTTGATTGGGATATCGCTTAGATAAAGATGCTGTGCATGTAGAAGCCCATCTGCCACCACGTGAGCAGACCGCTCAAGATGGCACCAACGGCGACTTGCATCACAGTGTGTGCCTTAAGCTCGACCCGGGCCCATGCGACAGGGATGACCACGAGTAGTAGTGGGAACATAACGCCGCCGAGCAGGTAGATGAGTGCCGTGAACGGGCCGGTGACTCCGCTGGCGTGTATGCTGATCTTCCACTTGAGGGTGATCGCCATCAGGACCATGCCGTTCACGAAGTAGCACGCCATTAGGGCGGTCACTGCGGCTGGCGCCGAGACTATGATGAGACTCAACACGCCGAAGAGGTAGAACAGCGTAGTCCAGAGGAAGGGGATGAACCTCGTGTCCTTGTCCTGCGCGTAGAAGTCCTTTATGAGGTCGAGCTTGAGGAGGACGTAGACCATCGCGAGGGGGAGTATGCAGCCGAAGAAGCTGGTGATCCCGATGAGCAGTGCCGCGCTCTCTGCGCCGTAGAGGAGTATAAGGGGGATGAAGGTTATGACCGTTATCAGGGGGGCGTTCAGGGCTGCGGATAGGCGTGAAGCTAACTTATGCTTGTCCAAGAATGTTCCCCGATCGAGAGGTATTGTTCTATCTCAACGACTACTGCTTTTTAACGCTTTTCTTTTGTAACTGCGTGCAGCAGCAGACGGCTACACCGTCCTTGTCCTTACCCGCCATCAATTCGCAGCTCTCCTCCTTGGGGAAACCGCACATCGAGCACTTTTCGATCTTTTTGCTCATTTCTTCTTCTCCTCCTTTTTCTTCCTGTAATCTTTGATGGCTTCTTGGAGTGCGTCGGAGGCTAGGTTGCTGCAGTGCATCTTGACGGGGGGTAGCCCGTCGAGGGCGTCGGCGACGTTCTGGCGGGTGATCTTCTCCGCCTCGTCGACGGTCTTGCCCAAGGCGAGCTCGGTGGACATGCTGCTCGTGGCGATGGCGGCGCCGCAGCCGTATGTCTTGAACTTGATGTCCGCAATCTTGCCATTCTTGACCTTGATGTACATGGTCATCATGTCACCGCAGACGGGGTTGCCGACGGTGCCGACGCCGTCGGCGTCCTTTATCTCGCCCACGTTGCGGGGGTTCTTGAAGTGCTCCATGACCTTGTCGCTGTACACTACTTGAGTTCCTCCGGGGTTATGCTCGACATCGACCGTAGTCGCTTGACTATGGCCGGGAGTTGCTGTATGACGTAGTCGATCTGCTCCTTATTATTGGCTTTGCCGAGGGTGAAGACGAGGCTACCGTGGGCGTCCTCGGGCTTGAGCCCCGTGGCGAGGAGGCACGCGCTGGGTTCCAGTGTCTTCGCGGCGCAGGCGGAGCCCGTGTTGACTTGTAATCCGACGTCGTCGAGGCTGAGTATGAGCGCCTCGCCCTCGATGTAGCTGAATCGGACGTTTGCGTTGTTGGGTGTGCGGTTGGTGGTGTGCCCGTTCAGGTAGGTTTCGGGGATCGTCGAGGTTATACCCTTGATGAGGTGGTCGCGGAGCCCGGTGAGACGCTTCGCCTCGGTAGGTAGCTCCTGCTTGGCAAGCTCGGCGGCTTTCCCGAAGCCCACGATTCCGGGCGTGTTCTCGGTGCCGCTGCGTAGCCCCTGTTCCTGTCCGCCGCCGATGATGACGGGGCGTAGGCGGAGGATCTTCTTGACGTATAGTGCACCGACGCCCTTGGGTCCGTAGATGTCGTTGCTGCTGAGGGTCATCATATCGATGTCCATTGCTTTTACGTCGAGGGGTATCTTGCCGAGGGCGGCGGTGGCGTCCGTGTGGAAGAATGCGCCCTTCTTGTGGGCGATGGCTGCTGCGTCTTTAATGGGCTGTATGGTGCCTATCTCGCCGTTCGCAGCCATCACGGTGACTATGACAGTCTTGTCGGTGACGAGTTCGTCGAGCTTGTCGAGGAGGACGACGCCGTCGGCGTCAACGGGTGCCTGTTGGTACTCCCAGCCGGTTCTTGTGAGTTCCTTGCAGATGTTTACTGTGCTTATGTGTTCGACGGCGCTTGAGACGACGCGGTTTCCCTTGTTCTTGTAGCGGATTGCGCCTCCGATTATGGCCAAGTTGGTGGCTTCGGTGGCGGATGCTGTGAAGAATATCTCGGCGGGCTCGGCGTTGATGAGGTCGGCTATCTGCTGGCGCGCCCTGTTTATCGCCTTGAGCGCCTTGAAACCCTCGCTGTGGAAGCTGCTTGGGTTGCCCACGTGCTCGGTGAAGTAAGGTAGCATCTCCTGTAGGACGCGTGGGTCTACGGGTGCACCTGAGCCGTTGTCCATGTATGCCTTCAAGGGGGTTCGCCTTCTGGGTTGAGTGGGGGTTTGGGGGATTAAAACCTTCAGCGCGGGATTATGGCGTGCTACTACTCATAACGAGAAAAAAATTTTAGCGCTAGGGGGTCTTGGGGGGAGTCTTGTCCTTCGGTTGGATTGCCTTTACGCGTCCCACCTTGCCGTCGGTTAAACGGGCTTTAATGCCGTGTGGGTGGAAGGAGCTGCCCGTGAGTAATTCCTTGACGACGCCCCGCGTGAGTTTTCCCGTTGCCTGATCCTGCTTGAGGACGATGTCGACGGTGTCCCCGGGGTGTATCTCGCTGCGCTTCGTGCCGGCCATCGGCTTCTCGGGGGCTCCCCGCCTTAAATGGAAATCGGAGGAGACGCCGGCTAGAACGTCGAAACGCCGCGGCGTGCCCTGATCGGTTGGCAGCCGGCGAGTATCCGCTCCATAATCCCGAGGTAGAGGGGGCGGTCGTCGAAGAAAGTGAAGCCGCTGGAGGCTAGTACAATCTTGTATCCTGCCTCGGAGATTTCTGGGGTCGCGTCGTTGAGTAGTGGCACTATGTGCGGTTCTTTAATCTTCGCGAGGTAGGCGAGTGCCTCGTATCTCTCAACCCAGTCACCCAGCTCGGAGACGGGGACGCCGTCGCTCCCAACGAACTCGGCCCGGGCGGCGAGGAAACCCTGATACTCGGCGTCCTGAAGCGAGTTCATTGCGTAGACGAGTCCGGGAACTGCGGAGGATACCCTCACCTCATCTAGCAGCATCGCCGCCCACTCGCTCTCCTGAGCCGAAGGGCACCTGTCGAGCCTGTCGATTGCGAAGCCGCTCATCGAGCCGCCGAACCTGCGCGTCATCTCGACCATCCCGTCCCTGAGGAGCCTGTACCACGATCCCTCGGGGTTCAGCGACATCAGGTCGAGCCCGCCAGCCGGCCCCGCCTCGACTATGCTGCCCGCCCACCGCCCCGAGTACCCCTGATCACACTCGGTGACATCAACGTAGAGTAGGTTCCCGAAGCCTCACTCCTCGAAGAGGCCGAGATAAGAAGTGAATCTCTCGTCCGTCCACCCATCCTCGAAGTCGAAGTATGGGCCCCACCCCCTCATTGGCTGGAAGCAGTAGTTCCAGCTCGAAACGATGTATCGGGGGTCGTTTGTGTAGTAGAGTGCGGCGGGTAGGCTCCCGTCGAACTCGTCGGCATGTGAGATTATGAGGATGGTCTTGATCGTGGTGTTGCCCGTGGTGGTCGCTGAGGCCGCCGGCGTCAGCGCTAGGGCGAGGAGGAAGACTGCCACCAGCCTCCGGTATAAAACCACAGTGTGACTAGGGAACCGCGCCGATTATAACACTTATCGACTGAGCTTAGTCTTCAGCTGCCTTCCGACCGAGGTCGAACGCCTTCAAGTTGGCCTCGACGGCGCTCTTTGGGACGACGCGCCCTATGGACTCCTTCAGGGGCTCGATCTTTACGGGGAAACCCTTGAGGGCGCTCGCTGCGCCGAGGAGGACGACGTTCTCAGTACGCGGGTTCCCCGCCTCCGCCGCCACCTTCTCCGCGTCCAAGGCGATAACCCTCCCCGCGATCTTGCCGAGCTGCTCACACACCTGCTCCAACGTGACGTAGACTCGCTTCTCCTGCCTGTTCGCGACGATGGGCGCAGTCTCTAGCGGGGGATGTATTATTCTGCTGTTCATGACGACGGTGCCCCCCGGCTTCAGGAACTCGATGTATCTCAGCGCCTCGGTCGCCTCCATGGCGATGATGAGGTCAGCCGAACCATAGGGAATGAGGGGTGAGTAGGCGTCGCCGATTCTGACGTGTGCGCTTATCGAGCCGCTCCTCTGAGCGAGGCCGTGCTGCGCCCCGACGAGGACCTTGACGCCGCTACGCGTGCACGCGTCTCCCATCACCTGACTGAGAAGCATCAAGCCCTGCCCGCCGACGCCGACTAATAATACGTTGTACTTCATTTCTGGCCGCCTCCTGTGGTGCTGATCGCGGAAACCGGGCAAAGCTTGGCGCAGACCATGCACCCGTTGCAGACGTCGGTCTGTATTGCTGTCTGCCGGGTCTCCATGTCGAGCTGTATCGCAGGGCAGTAGAAGTCGCGCACACAGGCGTAGATGGTCTTGCAGAACTCCTTGCCCACCTTGTTTGGGATTATTGGTATCTTGGCCGCGCGCTTCTTCCTATCACTGTAGAGGGCGCATGGGCCGACGCTTATGACGACGTTCACGCCCTCACCGAGGATGGCCTTCTTCATCGTCTCCACGTTCGGCTTGGGGTCGAATGCGTTGATCTTGGTCACGTTCTTGACACCGATGCCCCTGACGACCGCCTCGATATCGATCTTCGCCACCTTGTTTGGGCCGAAGTCGCTCCCCGGGTTCGGCTGCTGCCCCGTCATGGCGGTGACGCTGTTGTCGAGTATGAACAGTGTGTAGTTGTGGCCGTTGTGGATTGCGTTGACGAGTCCGGGGAGCCCGGCGTGGAAGAGCGTTGAGTCGCCGATGAGGGCGATGACCCTGTCGTTGACGACGTGCTGCATCCCGCTGCTTATGCCC